>JACRNJ010000027.1 GCA_016219285.1 Deltaproteobacteria bacterium | reverse complement strand
TCTATAATCACGGCAAAGAGCGGAACTCCTAAAACAAATGCACCAAAATAGAGGTGCAACTGCGCTAAAAACCACACCAGCTTCCTCGACTCAATGCCCCCAATCTGCCGATATTCATTGGCCTCAAGGGCAAAGGCAGGGATAGCAAGCAAGAAAATCCATAGAAGTCCAGCCCCGCTAATCTTTAAAAATTTACTCCGCTTAAAAAACATCTTTTATACCTCCAACGTTTTTACTTTTTTAATGTCCCGAGATACCTGATGAATTTGATGACCTCTATCTGCTCATCACGGCTAAGCTCTTTCTCAATCTCGCAGGCCTTGCATATCTTAATTGTACCGCTGTAATCCTTCAATGCCTTATTATCAGGGACATCGGGGGGTATGCCGGGTATTTTTTCATGGCACTTAACACATTTATCATCAAAGACCTTGTCTCCGACAATGACCCTGACATAATTTAATGTGTTAAGCTGTTCTTCATCGGAAATAACCCCTTCCCATGGCGGCATCATTTCCTTTCCATGTTTAATTGTCTTTAAGAGTTCGCTATCCGTTTTCTCCATCCTTTCGCCTTTTGCAAAACTGGGCGCATTGGGAAGAAGGGCATTGCCATCAGCGCCGTGACATGCAGCGCATCTTTCATGAAATATCTCTTTGCCCTTGGCAACATCCATGCCTATTTTCTTGTTCTCGCCAGCATGTCCTATCAACCCGCCCATAAAAAAAATAAAGACTACGCAAAAAATCAATCTCTTCTGCCATGTCAATGTCATGCCTCCTCCTGCATACCATAAATTTCTGACAGCGCCTCTATTGCAATCCAGTGGCAATCATTTTTTGATTTATCATCTAATGTATCTACAATAAGTTTTATGGCTGCTGCCGCAGCTATATTCTTACAAGATATAGCAATCTCTTTGCGCATATCATTAAACCTTTCATAATCGTAAAGCGCCGAAACGAGCGGCGCTAATCCTCTTTTATCACATAGCCTGCCAATGGCAACCACCGCCTCTCTCCGGACATCTTTATTATCGTCCTTTAACAAGCCAATAACTGCCGGCACAGCGCCTTTATTTAATGTATAACCCATAGCCTTTACAGCGCTGTATCTTGCTGCTGCATTCTCGCTCTCCAGCAAATTCATAAACAGCTTCAGAACCTTTTCGCTTTTTACATTTTTAATTGTATTGCATACCTCTTCAATGACATAGATATCTTCACCTGCAATCATTGGAGCTAAGACATCCAAGGCGGCCCCATTTCCTCTATAGCAAAGAGATAAGGCTGCCTCTTTTTTAACAGCCTCGTTTTCACTGTTCATTAATTCAAAAAGCATGGCTTCTGATTTAGCATCGTTAAAATCACGCAAACTTCTTGCCAGTTCCAGTTGCACAAATTCATTACCAGTGTTTCCTGGTTTTGAGATATTATCAACAACCATCCGTTTATCAAACCTCTTTAAAGATTTAAACACCATCTGTCTGAGATACAAATCCTCTTGCCGATTCGTCATGATTCCCAAAACAGCATTCAAGCCATCTGCTTGTCCAATATCTGCCAATGCCAGGATTGCCTTGCTTCGCAGCATTTTGTCTTTTTCTTTATCCTTGAGTATTGTTATCAGGAGATTAACTGCCCTTGAATCTTTAAGCCTTCCTGCCAATGTAATCGCTGCGTCGCATACTTCATTTGCGCTATCTTTTAACATATTGATAACAGGTTCAATGTATTCTGCGTTTCCCATATTGCCGAGCAATTCCACAGCCACTCTTCTTACATCGCTGCTCACATCATGCAAAAGCGGCAGAATATGTTTTGCCGCCTTTTTGCCGTCTATTTTGACCATTACCTTAGCAGCAGTTTTTCTGACATCAACATCTTCATCTTTTAGCAATAAGACAAAGAGAAGACTCTCCTTTTCGCTGCCTATATTCCCAATGGCCTCTATGGCATTGCATTTGACTGTGGCGTCTTCATCTACAAGCGCTTCCTTAAGATAGTCTAGCGCTGTATTATCATGTGCGCAGATAAATGCCCTGCTCGCCTTTCTACGAACAGATATATCTTCATGTTTCAGATATGAAGCTACTACATCAATACCTTTTCTGTCTCCTTGCTGAACCAGAGATTGGAATATAGTTCCGAGCATTATGTCTGCATCCTCGTCCTTCAAAATCTCTATCAACGCCTGAACTGCCCTCTGGTCTTTTATCCTGCCTAACGTCTCTGCCGCCCTTTCTCTTATCTCCCATTGATAATCGCCCGACAACTCTCCCAAAATCACAGGAAAGCTAAAATGAGAATTCATAGATTGAATAAGCGGCTCTACAGCAAGGATATCTCCTATATCTGCCAAAGCCTTAATAGCAGAGATTCTTACAATCCCATCTTCATCTTCCAAAGAGTGAATAAGCGACGCAACAGACCCTCTATCGCCTATTTTGCCCAGGGCCGAAGCCGCATCGCTTCTTACATCCGGATCGGAATCTTTTAAATATTTCATAAGGTGTTTCACCGCCTCTTTTGCCTTGATATTACCCAAGGCCTTTGCGGCAGAACATCTGATACAAGCGTCATGGTTTCCCATAACTGCAACAATGGCCTCTGCAACAATTTCTTTGTTATAAGATTCATGCATACAAGCGGATGTGCCGGTAATATCAACTATAGCAGCGGTTGTCTTCATCATTTTAGCCTCTCACTGAGTAAAAAGCGGGCAGATTTTTAGTATTCTGCCCGCTCATTGCTCACCTAAATCCTATATTAAACGATATCCCTATCTTTAAAGGTCATGGTGCGGAAGTCGTGCTTATATGGAGATTCGCCAATCTTCTTTACCCTGCCTACGCCAACTTTATATCTGTATTGATTGGTAAGCGGGTCCACAACCCTGGAGGCAAGCGAATTTGACGGCTGGGTCGGGTGCAGGAAGTACATAAATGCCACGCCCTTTTTCACAGCAGCCGTTACTATTGCCACAGCGCTTATGCTTGCCTTTGTCATTTTTATATGTCCTGCCTTCATCAACGCGCTGAATTTTGTATCCAGGGCGTTTGTCCCCATCTTTTGCGTAGTCCAAACCGCAACCCTGTCGCTGGACGCTATCACCATATCCCCGCTTTCTATCCCCCTCGCCTTTGCATCGTCAGGGTGTATTTCTATAAACTGCTCAGGGAAACGCTGTGTAATATACGGCCTTCTCTCCATATCATCAAAGCCTGACTGCCATACCTCGTTCACCCTTCCATTTGTCACCCAAAGCTCATCATCCTTAGGCTTGACCCATTCGTGGAAGTCTGAATAGACATCCCACGGGCTCTTTAGCCAGTTTGCCTTGCCTGACTGGGTGTTGAAGGCTGTCAGAGTCTTGGGGTCAATATACCTGCCTCCAAAGTGGGCATCCGGCAGCTTCCATTCAGAATCCTGAAGCCTTGCAACACCGATTACCTTGAGGCCGTCGGCCTTCAGGTCGGCGGAATCACGCATATTCTTCGGCATTGTGTATTCAGCGCCAGGCCTGTCATATTTGTAATTCTCATCAACAACAATAGCCGGTGTCTGGAATCCTGTTGTGCCGAATTTGCGGATGAGGTCATGAACTTTCATCCCTTTTTTCTTTGCTATCCAGTTAAGGGCATCAAAGTTATTGTCCTGACGACCTCTGGTGAATCTGGACATCTCTGTTGCAACATCATTTGAATCCTTCCAGTCATACCCCTCAAAGCCCATCTTCTTCGCCCATTTTGCCACAATCCACCAGTCAGGCTTTGCCTCGCCAGGCGCATCATAAAACTTCTCATAAAGCCTTATTCTTCTTTCGCCATTGGCGCGGAGAAAGTTTTCCTCTCCCCATGTGGCAACAGGAAGGACAATATCGGCATACTTTGCGCCAATCGGGTCTCTGAGATAGATGTCCTGATTCACTACCACAGTGCCGCCGCTGTCAATCCTCTTTTTAAGGGTCTCAATGATATCCTCTTTTACAAGACTCATCACCTGATTGGGGTTCTGCTTTACTAACCGGTTAAATGTATCCATCAGCGACTGGGAGCCGCTCATTGCTGAGACCCATGTTGTTCCTACTACCCATGCAAATCTCACATGTCCTGACTCAAGCCACCTGTCTACATCCATGGTGAGCCTTCTCCTGCCTCCAAACTTATCAGCAGACTTGTTGCCAGGATAGTTTCCTCCGCCAACGCCGCCCCTCTGATGTCCGCCAAGCCTGCCCAGCATTCTGCCTGGCCTGTTGCCGCAGCCTGTAATCAGAGCCAGAGAGCCGAGGGATGCGGTATTGAGATAGTTGTTTGACCAGTAATTTCCCTTCTCATAGGCAAAGGAGATTTTCTTTTTTCCATCCGCATTAGAGAGCATCTCTGCTGCCTTTTTGATTTTCTCAACAGACACGCCTGTTATCTCAGATGCCTTATTGATTTCAAATTCCTTCTGGTCAAGGACCCACTTCTTGAATTCCTCAAAACCCTTTGCCGCAAGCTTTCCCCATGTGGTTATCCACTGCCAGTGGGTATTTCTTGTGCCTCTTCCAAATCCTGATTCTGTTTCCCATTGCTCGCCTACAAAGTTGGATGTCCAGTTCTTGATAAACTCCATATCCTGACCGTTGTTCTCAAGAATGATTCTGGCGATCGCATTGTAAAGAATAGAATCTGTGCCAGGAATGACATCAAGGTATAATCCTCCGTTTGCCTCTGCAAATGCGGCGCCTGCAGTCCTCCTTGGAAGCACAAAGATTGTCTTCATTCCCTTCTTTATGCCAGGCATAATCCATTCATTCCAGAGTATGGTCTTTGTCTCAAACGGGTCTGTTCCTGAGATGAAAAGCACATCTGCGTTTTTCCTGTCCCAGTAGCCCGGTCCAAATGTCTGAAAGCCTGCATAGGCAATGCCTGCTGACTCTTCGCCAACTATTGGCTGGTCGTGCCATGCAAATGCCGGTGTATTGATGTCCTTCAGGGCAAATCTTGTTATAGCATACAGGTTTTCCATGTACTGATAGGAGTTGGTCTTGCATGCCCACGCATTTTCGCTGTGATTCTTGATTACATATTTTGACACCTCTGCCGCAATATCCAGGGCAAAATCCCAGCTCACAGGCATAAGCGTATCAAATACCCTTACCATAGGCCTCTGCAGCCTGTCCCTTGTCGGCTTATTCGGGTTATATACCTTCTGCGCAATACATCCACCTCTTATACTGCCGTCGCCTGTAAGGTTCACTGCCTCTACATTCTCGTCCGGGACAACAACAACATGGTGCGGCTTGCCGTTTGCTATTACAATATTGTGCTGATTAGGACTGACCCATCTCCCAAGAGGTCCTACAGGGAAATTCTTTTTAAATGCGTTTTCATTTGCCTTTACTCCGCCTTCCTGACCTAAAGGCCAGCGATAGACCTTGTAGCCGCACGCTACAATGCAGTAGTCGCAGCATGTGGTAAACACCTCTGCGTCAGACGGCGGAAGAGGCACTCTATCTTCTGGTATATAATATGGTGTTGCCATTGATTACACCTCCTTTTTGTATTTACGATTTTAGATTTACCCTTGACAGGCATATTGCCTTTGCCTGTCAAGAGTTTACGATTTTAGATTTTTAAATCGTAATTCGTAAATCGTAATTCGTAAATTATATATTGCTGCTTCTCCCAAATACCAACCCAATAACACCTGTGGCATATATGTCATCCCCTTCTACCTCAAGCTGTATCTGTGGAAGGCTCTCAGTTGCATGGCCGCAGACAATCATGCCGTGCCGCGTCAGGTCAAATGTTGACTGATGGAACGGGCACTGGCCTAATATCTTGTGTTTGGCATTGTATGCCTTTGCCAAAGGTCCGCCCATATGCGTGCATACAGGATTAAAGGCAACAACATCCATATTTGGCCCAATACCTCCGCCTGCCGGGACCCCTAATTTCACCAGCATATTATTGATGTCTTTTGACGGATAGGCAAAGCTCACAGGTGCATCCTGTTTTAATGCGCTCAACTTCCCGATTTTCTGTCTCGGATATTTTGAGACAACCGCCTCAACCTTTTTTGTTCCGAAACCAGGTATGCCGGAGAGAAGAATAGTCGCAGTAGCTATAGCGCCTCCGCTTATAGAAAGGAACTGGCGGCGGGTGGTCAGGCAGTTGGTTAAACATCCTTTTTCTTTATCTTCATTAGCCATTAAGATTCACCTCCCTATTATTAGATTTACGATTTTAGATTTTAGATTTTTAAATCGTAATTCGTAAATCGTAATTCGTAAATTTTATTTCTTTGGCTGCCAATCAGCCATAGGCGCATAATCAGGCACCTTTGGCACAGGCAGTCTTATTTCTTCGCCGCTCAATGTATTGAGAAACTCTATAAGTTCAGCCTTCTCTTCCTTTGTCAGATTAAGCTTCTTCAGTATCTTGGACTTATTTCCCCACCTATCCACACCACCGCCGTCGTTATAGAAGTCAATGACCTCTTCAAGGGTCAAAAGAGTCCCGTTGTGCATGTAAGGCGCTGTATATTTAAGGTATCTTAAAGGGGCTATCCTGAACTTACCCCTGTCCTCAGCCCTCTTCTGCTTGAAGTAAATACCAAGGTCGGACTTGGCTGTGCGATAGCTTTCTTCATGAGAACCCTTTGCATAATTCTGGAATCTGAATGTCACCTGCTGGACCCCGTTTTCGACAAACTCTGAAGGGTCCGGAACACCGATGTCATAAAATTTTTCGTCTGTTAACATCGGACCGTTGTGACATTCTATGCAGTTTGCCTTACCCTCAAACAACATCTTACCCTTTTTTGCCTTTTCAGAGATTGCGCTTTTATCCCCTCTCATAAACTTGTCAAACGGGGTATTCGGCTGGGAGAGCCATCTCTCAAACGCTGCTATGGCATCCCACGCTTGGTCCATGCTTGGCCATTCTAAGCCAAAGACCTCTTTAAAGCTCTTTACATATTCAGGCGTAAACCTCATCCTTGATTCCATCATGTCAGGAGAGCCGTTCCCTGCCACTCCGCCGCCTGCGGCCGCCGGGGCCTGAGACTCAAGGCTTGTTGTGCCTCCCTCCCAGAAGATTTTATTCAGATAGCCTGAGTTTACTGCGGTTTGTGAATTTCTCCAATGCACTGTCCCTGGATAACCTCTGCTTATCGCATCTGAAAAACTCCATCCCATCTTTGGGTCATGGCAGTCGGCGCAGCTTATGCTGGCGTCTCCGCTAAGCTTTGGGTCAAAGAATAACAGGTAGCCAAGCTCCTGCTTCGCATCCATCTTGGATGGATATACATTTGTGCCTGAAGGATTGTCGGTCGGTATCGGCGGATTCATAGGAAGCGCAGCCAGAGGCGCGTCATAGTCAGGGTCGCCCTCTGCCATGGCAATGCCACCCATTGCAATAAACATTAAAGTTATCAAAAGAATTAAATGCCTTATTTTTACATTTTGCATTTTCATCAATTCCTCACCTCCTTCCAATTTGGTAAAGGCTGATATTCAATCTTGCCGCCCTTAGGAGGCATTGGAATAGAAACTGCGTCGCCGCTTAAACTCAACAGAAATTCCTTAAGCGCGCCCTTTTCAGCGCTGGTAAGATTCAACGGTTTCATTGCCGCATCTTTTAATCCGGGTCTGTCCTCTCCGCCGCCCTGATTGTAGAACTCAATTACATCATCTAATGTGGCGAGCATACCGTTATGCATATATGGGGCTGTATATTTAAGCTCCCTTAAGGTCGGAGTAATAAACTTGCCCACATCCTTCCTGTCTTTTGATATGCTGTAATAGCCCACATCCCTTCTCCAGTTCATCCTGTTGTCAACACCCATAAACATCATAAATGCAACATAGGTAAAATGCCTCTGCGGGTCTTTAAAGACCTCAGGGTTTTCAGCAACCCCTGTATTATGGGGCTTATTGTCAGAAAAATACACGCCGTTATGACACTGTATACATCCGGCCTTGCCTTTGAACAAATCCATGCCTTGCTTTGCCGCTGCTGAAAGATTGCCCTGGTCAAACGGGACATTCTTGGATGTAAGCGTTTTAAGGAATTCTACAAGCGCGTTCCTTGCCACATAATGTGTCATCTCGCCCTTTATAGATGTGCCCAGTCCCCCTTTGCCCCATCCGGTGGTTCCATACGCCTCAAGTGTCGCCGCTACAACCTTCGGGTCTTGCTTCAGCCTTTCCTGCATAATCTGCATATCCATATTCATATTCATGGAGTCTGTAATCATGTCCCTCAGCATATCATCTAAATCGTCCAACCTGCCATCCCAACCGTATGTCTTTGCTTTATAGACAATATTGATCAGGGTCGGCGCATTCCGCCAATGTTTTGAACCGGGATATGCGTCAGAAAGTGGCATGCTGGTCGTGAATCCATTTTCTGAGTTATGACATGTAGCGCAACTTATGGCTGCATCCCCGGATAGTCTGGCGTCAAAAAACAACGTCTTGCCCAATTCTGCTTTCTTTGCATCAAACTTCTGTTCAGGCAACGGACCTATGTCAGGATAATCAGCTGCATTAGCTGCTACAACTGCCAACTGAAACATAGCTAAAACCGCCATCAGAATTAAACCTTTCTTCATAAAAATTTCACCTCCTTAATAAATTGATTACACAGATTTTTTAAAAACGATTACACAGATTAATATCTTTGTCTGAATCAGTGTAATCTGCTTTTATAATCTGTGTAATCATCTTCACTTTGAAAACTCAAAATTTACTTCTGCTATACCTTTTGCAGATACTGTAACCTTGCCCTCTTTTAAACCAAATCTTGGGTGCCATGCCTTCACCGTATAAGTTCCGGGAGGCACATCCTTTATGGCAAATGAACCATCCTCGCCTACGACCTCTGCATATGGGTGTTCAGTCACCATCATAAAACCAAACATAAAATTATGGGCCTCGCAATTGATGCTAATGTATGGCGACCTGCGCGGCTTAAGTTCCTTTTCAATATCGCCAAGGTCAGGCTGTCCAAAATTAAATATAACCTTTTTAACGGTGCTCCCGCTTTCAACGCCAATCATTTCCCTGGTATTAATGTTATGAAGAACACCATTGTCGCTGTTTCTAATGGTTATATTTCCCGGCTTTACCACCTGCGTCCACGGACGGAACCGGCAACCCTTTTGGTCTATCAGATATTTGCCGCCTTCAGGAGCAGACCATGCCTTGCCCTCTGTGATGCCGTCAATAAATACGAATGCCCCGCGCAAGGAATTCCCTTTAACATCCACCCATACAACCTCTCTTGTCCCTGTTCCACAGACATCCGTGTTCTTGGTTATGGTAATCTTTTCTACCGCATCAACAGGCAAAGAACCTTTGAATGTAACCTTTCCTTTTATGCCCCCACCGTTTGATACTGCCCCCTCCTTGTAGGCAGCATCAGCTGTGCCTGCATGGCTGATAAGAAGCCCGAAGGTAAATACAGCTGCTATTGCTATCATTGTTGCCCGTTTCACCTAAAATTACCTCCTTTGTAAAGATTGTTTTATTTAGTTGCTTTATATAGAATATTGCAATAGGTATGCCAAAAAAAATTGTCTTGATTTTCAATGGCTTGGCAAACTGGAGAAAAAGACTGGAGGAATTAGTGATACTATTGGTATCGGAGTGGTGGAACTATTGGTATCAGGGGCTAAAAATCAGGTGAATGGTGTAAGGAATTAGGAATTTTCTCTCTCCTAGTTCCTGCTTCAACTATTTTCAATAGAATACTTCTTTAATTTTTTCCTGAGGTGCTGGCGGGCGATGCCGAGGATCCTTGATGCCTGAGATATATTGCCATTGACGCTGTTCAAAACATGCAGGATATGAGCCTTTTCTACTTGCTCAAGGGTCGCATTAATAGAATTGATTTTATTAATAGCCGGCATAAAGGCTGTAATATCCTCAACAAGCTCGCGAGGCAGATATTCAGATAGTATTTCATTGGAATTGGCAAGTATTGCAGCCCTTTCTATAATATTTTTAAGCTCCCTAACATTTCCAGGCCACGAATATTGCAAGAGAATATCCCGGCACTCAGGCGAGACCACTTCAATGTCTTTGCCTAAATCCTTGTTGTTGAGCTGTATAAAGTGCTCTGCAAGCGGCATTATATCACCCTCCCTCTCCCTAAGAGGAGGTATGTGTATAACCATGACTTTAAGCCTGTAATAGAGGTCGTCGCGAAATTCTTTTTTCCTGACCATTGATTGCAAGTCCTTATTGGTAGCCGCCACAACCCTTACATCCACTTTTATATCCCTTATACCGCCGACTCTCCTGAAACTATGGTTCTCCAATACCCTTAAAAGTTTTGGCTGGAGTCCTATGCTCATATCGCCAATCTCATCAAAAAATATTGTTCCGCCGTCCGCCAGTTCCAGAAGCCCTTTTTTGGTCTCCTTTGCATCCGTGAATGCGCCCTTTTCATAACCAAACAATTCCGCCTCCATAAGATTATCAGCTATGGCGCTGCAATTTATCTTGATGAGCGGCATATCTGCACGATTGCTTCTGCAGTGAATGGCATTGGCAACAAGCTCCTTTCCTGTGCCTGTTTCACCCTGAATAAGAACAGGTGTCTTGGGCGTCTTTGCTACTATTAAGATAAATTCTTTCACCTTGCTAAAGGCAAGACTATCTCCAATCATTTCCGGCAGACACTCATCGCCTGTCTTATGGCGAAGACGTTGAACCTCGCTCATGAGCCGCTGTGTCTCAACAGCCTTGTCAGCAAGGAGTTTTAATTCCTCAAGTTCAAATGGTTTATTGATAAAATCATAGGCCCCCGCCTTTATTGCAGATATTGCAATCTTGACATCAGGATATGCTGTCATCACAATAACAAATATTGAATCATCAATTGCCAGTATATGTTTCAGCACAGCAATACCATCCACATCAGGCAGCCTTATATCCAGTAAGACAATGTCTACACCCTGTTTTTTGACAAATTTTATCGCATCCATTCCACATCCTACCGAATGGGCATGGAACCCCCTCTTTACAAAGACCTCTTCCAAAGTCTTCCGCATGACATCATCATCTTCGACAATAAGGAGTGTATGTTTTTTGATATGCTTCATATTACACCACCGCCGCCCCTACACTGTTTTGCCCCAGAATATTCTTTAAAAACTGCCCGGTATATGATTCTTTTACCAGCGATACCTCTTCGGGTGTGCCGGTTGCAATAACCCTGCCGCCTTCGTCTCCGCCTTCAGGGCCGAGGTCAATGATATAATCGGCGGTCTTTAACACATCCAGATTGTGCTCAATTATTACAATGGTATTGCCGGCAGCCCTCAATTCCTGCAATACATCAAGGAGCTTCTGTATATCAGCAAAATGCAGGCCGGTGGTCGGCTCATCAAGGATATAGATTGTCCTGCCGGTCGCCCTCTTTGAAAGTTCCTTTGCGAGCTTTATTCTTTGGGCCTCGCCGCCGGAAAGGGTTGTAGCAGGCTGGCCAAGCCTTATGTAGCCAAGACCGACTTGATTAAGTGTTTTAAGCTTATCCTTTACCATGGGTATGTTCTCAAAAAAAATCAGCGCCTCTGTAACCGCCATATCAAGAATACCTGAGATATTCTTGCCCTTATATTTAATATCCAGTGTCTCGCGATTATATCTCTTGCCGTTACAGATTTCACAGGTAACATAAACATCGGGAAGAAAGTGCATCTCAACCTTTATAAGACCATCTCCTTCACATGCCTCGCATCTTCCACCCTTTACATTGAAACTGAACCTGCCTGGTTTGTAGCCGCGCATCTTTGCCTCCGGCAGTTGCGAAAACAAATCTCTTATGGGCGTAAAAAGTCCGGTATAGGTGGCAGGATTTGAGCGCGGGGTTCTTCCAATAGGAGACTGGTCAATATCAATGACCTTATCTATGAACTCAAGGCCAAGGATATTCTCAACCTCGCCTGCCCTTTCCTTTGAGTGATACAACCTCTGGGCAAGGGCCTTATATAATGTATCCACAACCAACGTGCTCTTACCTGAGCCTGAAACACCGGTTACGCATGTTATAAGACCAATCGGAATCTTTGCTGTTATGGATTTAAGATTATTTGCCTTGGCGCCTTTTATGGTCAGAAACCTCCCATCGGCTTTCCTCCTGTTGGAAGGCACAGGAATTTCCATCTCCCTGCTCAAATATCTGCCTGTCAGGGATTGCTTATTGTTCATAATCTCATCTGCCGTGCCTGTTGCAATAACCCTTCCTCCGCCCTCGCCTGCGCCAGGCCCCATGTCAATTACATAATCCGCAGATAAGATGGTCTCCTCATCGTGCTCAACAACCAAGACAGTATTGCCGATGTCCCTGAGCCTTTTTAATGCATCAACCAGCCTCTTGTTATCCCTTTGATGCAGGCCGATAGACGGCTCATCTAGTATATACAGGACACCGACGAGGCTTGAGCCTATCTGTGTTGCAAGCCTTATGCGCTGCCCCTCTCCGCCGGAAAGTGTTGCAGAAGACCTTTCCAGGGTAAGATAATCAAGCCCCACATTTATCAGGAATCCGAGCCTCTCCTCTATCTCTTTAAAAACCCTTCGCGCAATCTCCTGCTCTGTTTTTCCCAGTTTCAGTCCTTTAAAAAATCTGAAACTCTCCTTTATTGACATTTGAGTTACATCATATATAGAATGGTCGTCAATCTTTACAAACATTGCCTCCCTTTTAAGCCGTGAGCCGTTGCACACAGGGCACGGCTGTATGTTCATATACTGTGCCATGTCCTCTCTTATATCAAATGAATCTGTTTCGTGATACCTTCTCTCAAGATTTTTTAAAACGCCTTCAAAAGGTTTTTTATAGTAATGGCGGCGGTCTCCTTTTTCATAGTAAAATTCCACATCCTCATCGCCTGAGCCATAAAGCAAAACATCCTGAATTTTCTTAGGCAAATCCTTAAAGGCCGTATAAATATCAAACTTGAAATACCGTGAAAGCGCATCAATCATCTGATGAAAATAGATGGAAGATTTTCTTCCCCATGGCGCTATGGCCCCTTCCCGCAAGGAAATCTCTTTATTCGGCACAACCAGGTCAGGGTCAAAATAGAGTTTCCCGCCGAGCCCGTTGCACTCAGCGCAGGCGCCGTGCGGGCTGTTGAAGGAAAACATGGCCGGAGTTAATTCTGGGTAGCTTATGCCGCAATCAACACAGGCAAGTTTTTCGTTAAATAAAATCTCCTTTTGGACTGAGGCAACCGTGTTGCCGTCTTTGGACAAGGGCAACCATGTCGCCATCTTTACGCCAACACGGTTGGCTTGCTCCATAACAATCTCCACCTTGGCAATCCCTTCCGACAACTTCGTTGCAACTTCAAATGAATCGGCAAGCCGTTTTACGATTCCCGGCTTTATTACCAGCCTGTCTATGACAACATCTATGGTGTGTTTCTTTTTTTTGTCCAGCGCAATCTCTTCGTTCAAATCCTTCATCTCTCCATCTATCTTTACCTTTGTGTAACCGTCTTTCCGTAACTGTTCCAGTTCCTTTTTATATTCACCCTTTCTGCCTCTTACGATGGGCGAGGAGAGGATTATCTTTGTATCCTGCGGAAGCTCCATAACCCTGTCCACCATCTGCTGAATGGTCTGGGCTGAAATCTCTTTCCCGCATTTATAGCAATAGGGCCTGCCGACCCTTGCGAACAAAAGCCTGAGATAGTCATAAATCTCGGTAACGGTGCCGACGGTTGAGCGGGGATTCTTGCTGGTGGTTTTTTGCTCAATAGATATGGCGGGCGAAAGCCCTTCAATATTTTCCACATCAGGCTTTTCCATCTGCTCAAGGAACTGCCTTGCATACGCAGAAAGGCTCTCCACATACCGCCTCTGCCCCTCTGCATAGATGGTGTCAAAGGCAAGCGATGATTTGCCAGAACCGCTCACACCTGTAATTACAACAAACTTATCCCTTGGGATTTCCAGGTCAATGTTTTTCAGATTGTGCTCTTTAGCGCCTTTGATGATTATTTTGTCCATATGAATTTGAAATTTTAAACCTTTTCAATTAGGTAAGCAAGTTTTTTATAAATCCTTTTTATAAATCCTTAACAATAATTTATCACGATTTAGACCGGCGGTGTTCACGGCGTTTCTCTTAGCGGATTATTGGGCCAATCATTTTTTAAATCCTTCCTGTTTAATGGTCAATGACCCTATTTCCCAGAATTAGGATGTGTGTCCCCCTTATCCCCCAAAAATGGAGACACCTGCTTTTTCCCATACAGCCTCAAGGTTTTCCCCAGCCTGAAGGCGGCAGCTTAGAATTCGGCTGTAAGCCGACTAAAGCAATACAACAGCTTTACCCCTCACCCTAACCCTCTCCCTCAAGGGGAGAGGGAAATTAAAAGAAATATCCCCTCCCTTGAAGGGAGGGGACTACAGTGAACGATAAAAATAAGTAGACGTAGTTTGCCAGACCCAACCTTCTGTTGGGTTCCCCATGGGCGTATTTTAAAATAGCCGATAAATCGGCAGACTACAAATTTATGTCGCTGACTATAAAGGGAGGGTGTGCTTCTTTTATAGGATGATTGAACTAAAGTCTTCGCCTGAAGGCGAGGGTTTTTCTCCCAATCCCCGAAGGGGATAATAATTAGGATAGAGCCCTAAATTATGTCAACCCAAATGCAGTTGCCTTTTCTGGCAAACACAATCTTTGGCCAAATACTGTAGTCTGCCGATTTATCGGCGTATTTTAAAAGCGCCCATAAATGGGCAGGCTACTATACTTAAAACAGTATGCTCCGTTTTGTCCGCGCCCATAGGGCATCCGCTTCCCCTTGCCCTTGACAAATTATGCGTTTTGCTGAAGCAAAACACGAAATTCCTTTGTTAAAGGCAAAGGAGATAATTTGTCAAGGGCTTGTCTTTGGCCGGTTACTACACTTCTTATCATTTCCCAACGGCCTTGAGTATACCTTGCAGCATAACAACGGGCGTAGGCGGACATCCTTTTATATATACATCTACAGGTATTACCTTATCGACACCCCCTAATGAAGCATAACTTTCTCCAAATATGCCGCCACTACACCCACAGTCGCCAACCGCGACTACAAGCTTTGGACAAGGTGTGGCATTGTAAGTCCTGCACAGCGCTATTTCCATGTTTCTTGAAACAGGCCCTGTAACCAAAAGCATATCCGCAAATCTTGGAGAGGCGGTAAAGTGTATGCCGAATCTCTCGCTATTGTAGACGGGATTGTTTATGGCATGGATTTCCAGTTCACAGGCATTGCACGAACCTGCATCAACCTGTCTTATGGTAAGACTTCTGCGAAAACGCCTTTTGATGGCCTCTTCAAGCCTTGCACCAACTTCTTCTATCTCAGCCTCTATTGCCGAAGGGAGCGGTTCGGTAACAATGCCGGTCCTGAATATCTGGTGTAAGATTCTTAACATAATTTACCTTGAATTAATTTCTTCCAACATTTGGATAGGAGTTGCAAGTTACAAGTTGCAGGTAAAAACTTGAATCTTGCATCCTGAAACTTGAAACTTCATAAATCATTCCCCGAATATGATTGATTAAAACTCTTATTGCAAAGCGGAAAATCAGGAACGATATTCCCATGTATTGCCTGTTCCAGCGCAATCCAGTTGACACTGGACGGATCTCTTATCATACAGCGATTTATCTCCCCTCTTGGCCCTGACTGAAGCCAGTAGACTACTTCACCACGCCAGCCTTCAACAACCGCAAAGCCTGCAATGTCTGGTGATGGAAGAATAAATTTACATGCAATTTCACCTTCAGGCAAGCTATTCAGTATCTCACGGATAATACGAATAGATTCTCTTATCTCCTCAATACGAACCCATACACGGGCATGAACATCTCCCGACTTAAGAACAGCTACCCTTGGAACAATGATGTCGTATGGCGGAAATGGATTCTGCAGACGGCAGTCAATGGGTTGCCAGCTTGCCCTTGCCACAAACCCAACAACGCAAAGCCCTTTAGCGGTATCGGGTGAAAGAATTCCGGCATCCCTTACCCTGTCTTCAAGGGACGGGTTTTCATCATAGATGATAACAAGTCTTTCAAATTCATTTACCAGCCAGTCCATTTCTGTCAATATTCCATTTTTAGCATCCGGGCTAATATCAACAGCTACTCCACCCAGTATAATCTTATCCATCATAAGCCTGTGGGCAAAGAGTTTTAAGTTTGTGCGGAGGAGTTTTTCCTTGAGAATTGAGAATTGATATAGAAGAAAAGCAAATGCCACATCATTGCAGATTGCCCCAATGTCTCCAAGATGATTTGCAATACGTTCCCTTTCAAGCATCAATGCCCGAAGCCACAACGCCCTTTCAGGGGGGGTGCATTCTGTCATTGTCTCAACTGCACGGCAATAGGCAAGGGCATGGGCAACCGTAGTGTCGCCAGATACTCTGCCGGCCAGCTTTGCGCCATCTTCCCATGAAAGAGTTTCAAATCTTTTTTCTATGCCTTTATGCACATAGCCGAGCTTTTCTTCCAGATTGATTATATCCTCTCCGACCGCCTGAAATCTGAAATGCCCAGGCTCAATGATTCCTGCATGAACAGGGCCGACAGGTATCTCATAAACCCCTTCGCCCTCTGCCTTTATAAACCGGTATTCGCCTGCAACTCTCGGTATTGGCTTTGATGCATCAAATGATTTTCTTAATGGATACGCATCTTCCGGCCAATCTTCATGCTTTATCCACGGCCTGGGATCAGGATGTCCTACAGGCACAACGCCCATGAGGCTTTTCATCTGCCTTTCAAACCGATATGCAGGCACAAATTTTTTTACAAGGCTTGGGAATGTTGGGTCTTCAAGTGGGGTGTAGGTTTTGATAATCAGATATTCCGAATCTTTTGCATAGCAGGCATAGATGCCGAAGCCCATCCCCCTACCCCCTCCCCCTTGATGTGGGAGGGGATGGTGGGGGTGTAATGTTTCATCCGTCGCCCATTCTGCCACAAGCCTCGCCCCGGCGGTCTTCATCACCTTGGCAATTTCTGCAAACCTCTCACGGGGGATTTGATATGTTGGCACATTTGCAGGATATTGGTTAGCATCCTGTATTGCGACTTCTTCAAGTATAGAAATTACAATGTTTTGAAGTATAGTCATATATCGAAACTTGGTTTAGTATTGAAGGCGGGCTCAGCCCACCCTGCTTGCTATATTCAAGATGTTTTTTGATAAGTTTATTTTCTATCTGTCTTTTTTCTTCATTTTGAATCTATATGTTCACGTTCAAAAATCGTCCAGATGCAAGGCGGTTGTAGTTTACCGATTTATCGGCGTTTTTAAACCTGTCCCCGCAGGCTTTAAGCGGGGATACGCCCATAAATGGGCAAACTACAGATATCTTGAGCGCAGAAGCCGCAGCGATAACACAGCAGGTGGGCATTGTGAGCGTGAACACACTCACTTCAACAACCCAGCCGCAGTGTGAAACCATTCTGCCAGAAAATTTGGCATATATAGACCGATAATAAGCACCAATACCATGTGCAAAATTACCGGTATATGGGCGACTTTTAAAAACTGCTGGTTTGCCGGAATCTCACCGGCTACCATTGGTTGAACCCTTCTAAAAAGCGCTGCAAATGCAACGACAAGCCCTACCAAGAGCAGAGGTGTTAAGAGCGGCGCATTCTTTATTGTTGCGGTCAGTATTAAAAACTCGCTCACAAAAACACCAAAGGGGGGCATTCCCACAATTGCCATAACACCGAACATAAGCCCCCAACCAACAAGAGGGTTTCCTTTGATAAGCCCCTTTATCTTGCTCATCTCCTGCGTTTCATTCATCTGGGATGCATGCCCCACGGTAAAAAATATTGCCGACTTGGTCAGGCTGTGAACCAACATGTGCAGTAGCGCTCCGAATGTGGCTATTGGCCCGCCCAGGCCGAATGCAAAGGTTGCTATGCCCATATGTTCAATGGATGAATACGCAAACATCCTTTTTATATCCTTCTGTCTCAAGATGGAAAAGGCGGCAACCAGAATAGAAAGAAGACCAAATCCCATCATTATATAGCCTGCCTGGTGTGTGCCTGTAGCTCCATCAACAAGAACCTTGCATCTAACCAGCGCATAGAGCGCAATATTTAAGAGCAGTCCTGAAAGCACGGCGGATATCGGTGTAGGGCCTTCGCTGTGAGCATCAGGAAGCCAGTTGTGAAGAGGAACAAGCCCGACCTTTGTGCCGTAACCAACCATTAAAAATACAAAGGCAAGCGACAAAACAGTTGGCTCAAGCAGGCTTTTTACCTGATTCAGGTTTGTCCAGAGAAGCGCTTCACCGCCTTCGCCCAAAACCCTTTCTGCTGCAAAATAGAGAAGCACTGTTCCAAATAGCGCTAATGCAATTCCAACGCCACATAGTATAAAATATTTCCATGCCGCCTCAATTGCTGTAGGGGTGCGATAAAGGGAAACCAGCAAGACAGTGGATAAAGTGGCAAGCTCCATTGCTATCCACAACACGCCGATATTATTGGTTAAGAGCGCCAGAAGCATGGCAAAGATAAATAGCTGAAACATGGCATGATAGAAACGCATGCCCCAGTGTCCTACACGGCCATGCTCTCTTTCACGACGCATATATCTTCTGCTGAAGATGGCTGTTGTCATGGAGACAAAAGAGGTGAGCACCGCAAGATATACATTAAAGGCATCAACAAAAAAGAACTTTCCGGCAGCCAGCATCGGGCCCTGCATATAAACCTGAACTGCAAGTCCAACCCCTGCAAAAAATGTAGCCGCAGACCCAAGTATATTTATCTCAGTGGCAATCTTCCTGTCGCCCACAAAGGCAAGGGTAATTGCTGATAGCAATGATATGCTGAGCAGAATTAAAAGCGTCATATGAATTTACGAATTACGATTTACGAATTACGATTTTAAGAATTTAAATCCAAAATCTGAAATCGTAAATCTAAAATTTTATTCAGTCCTCCTCCTTAAGCTTTGCCATCTGTTTCACATCAAGACTGTCAAATGTGGTGCGGATGTGGAAGAAGAATATACCGAAGATAAATGCAGCTATCAGGATATCCAAAGCTACACCAAGCTCCACGACAAGCGGCATTCCGTATGTTGCGCTGGTAGCGGCAAAGAACAATCCATTCTCCATTGCAAGAAACCCTATTATCTGGGTTACTGCGTGCCGCCGGGTAATCATCATCAAAAGTCCTATCATAACTGTTGCCAGCGCAACCGCAAGCGTAGAACGGGTTACAAGGGTAGAGAGCTCGCGGATTGGCGCAGTCAGATGGTATGAAAATATCACCAGTGCAATGCCAATCAGCATGGTTGTCGGCACATTTACAACAGTTTCTATTTCTTTGTGTATCTGCAATCGCTGTATAAGCACATGAAGTATATACGGCAAGAGAATGACTTTAAGGAGCAAAGTCAGAACAGACGATATATAAAGATGATGCGTCCCTGCCGCATAACCTACTACAGCCGTGCTTACGGAAAGGAATAACCCTTGCCACGCAAATATATGCAGAAGTCCATACATCCTCTTCTGCACAAGAAGGCCAAAGGCTGTAAGGAGAATAAGCGCTGCAAGCAGGCTGTTTATTTGGGCGGCAAGGTTCATAATATTTACGATTTACGATTTGGGATTTACGATTTAAAATCTAAAATCGTAAATCTGCAATCTAAAATCCAGATTATTCCAACATAAAATAAGAAAGCATCCCCAGGGTTGCAAACAGGAATGCACTTCCGAGAAATTCAGGCACGCGGAATATGCGCATCTTTGCCAGGCCTGTTTCTATCAATACAAGGACGATACCTATAAAACCAAGCTTTACTATTAAAAATAAAAATGCTGCAGGTATGCCGGTCAGAACGCCTGTAGCTGCAACACCCCATGGCAGAAACAATGCTATTCCCAAGACAGCAAATATAAAGAGCTTCATCATCCCCGCCCATTCAATGAGCGCAAGGTGCCTGCCTGAATATTCCAGTATCATTGCCTCATGTATCATCGTAAGCTCCAGATGAGTGGCCGGATTATCTACAGGCACCCTTCCCGTCTCAGCCAAAGTAATCAGTATGAATGCCAAAAGCGCGAATGCAAGAGACGGCCTCAGAATGAATTGGCCGTGGGCAACCACTTGCACCATTTGAGACAGAGAGGTAGATTGGCTTACTAACGATACAGTAAAAATTGCCATAAGCATGGCTGGCTCGGCAAGTGACGCAATTGTCATCTCTCTGCTTGAACCCATACCACCAAAGGCAGTACCAATATCCATGCCTGCCAGCGCTGTAAAAAATCTTGCGATGGCAAAAAGAGCTACCAGTGCAATAACATCTGCTGTGGCCGAAAAAGGCAGGTCAACGGAAAGTATCGGGATAATTCCTGCCATGAGCACCGTAGCTCCAAACACAAGGTAAGGGGTAAAGCGGAATATCCAGGATGCATTTTCAGCCAACACAACATCTTTTGAAAAGAGTTTTGCAATATCCCTGTAAGGCTGAAAAATGCCTGGAGATGTGCGGCCTTGAAACCAGCATTTTACCATCCTTATCCAGCCGATAAATGCTGGGGCAGCCGCAAGGAGGATTAGGGTCTGCAATATTTCTATTACGATTGGATAAATCATCTGAAAAACATCAAGAGTATGATAATCGTTACAAAAGAATATATAAGGTAAATATGTATTTTCCCCTGCTGAAGCATTCCAACCTTGCGCGCAACCCAGAAACTAACATCGGATATTGGTTCATAAATCCAGCCCCAGAATCTATCTCTTACTCGGAGGTGATAATGCAACCCCCCTACCCCCCCTTTATTACAGGGGGGGACAGGGGGGGTTATTCTTACCTGCTCCTTAATGTTGAAAAGAAATCCAAATATCCTGCGGATGGGCATGGAAAACGATGTGGCGGTATACTGCATTCTGCCGGTCAGTTTTTCAAAACCGCAGTCCCATATTGGCGCTCTGTGGATAGCAGTACGGCGGACATGCAATAACAGATAGGTTGCGCATACAACTGCAAGAATGCCTAAAAAGACAATGGGTCCTGAGTAAGATGCCCTTTCATGGCTGACAGGCGTAAGCCACACCCAGCCAAATGCTCCGGCAGAAGCGGCAATCTTTGTCCCAACCATCTGCTCAGATATGGTATCCATCCAGCCTATTACAACCGTTGGCAGAACCCCGAGGGCAAGACACGAAAATGCTGTCAAAATCATTCCCAAACGCATGAACCAATCAACCTCTACAACCCCCTTAGTCCCCCTTAACAAAGGGGGATTTAGGGGGTTGTGTCCCCGCCAGTGGCCTAAAAATGTTACACCATATGCCTTGACAAAACATGCGGCAGCTAATGCGGCCGCCAGTGCAAGAAGGGCTGCGCCAAGCGGTATAAGCAGCTTCAGCAATGCGTTAGGCAGCGCAGGGGTAAACAGAAATGCCTGAAATGTAAGCCATTCTGAGACAAAACCGTTGAAAGGCGGCAGGGCTGAGATGGAGATACAACCTACAAGAAACAGGGCGGCAGTCCACGGCATTTTGTGAATAAGCCCTCCCATCTTTTCCATATTGCGCTCTTGTGTTGCATGAAGAACTGCCCCTGCGCCCATGAATAAAAACCCTTTGAACATTGCGTGATTCAAAGTGTGATAAAGCCCGGCTATTAAGGCAAGGGCTGCGAGAACTGGCAGCTTAAACGAAGTAAATATCATGGCAAGGCCAATGCCAATAATGATGACCCCAATATTTTCCACGGATGAATATGCAAGCAATCGTTTAAGGTCTTGCTGCATGACAGCATAGAGTATCCCCATGACAGCAGTAATCACCCCCAGCACCAGCACCATAGCCCCCCACCACCACGGAAATACATGGATAAGGTCAAATGCAATTCGTATTATGCCGTAGATAGCGGTCTTGAGCATAACCCCGCTCATTAATGCAGATACATTGGAAGGCGCAACAGGGTGCGCCTCTGGAAGCCACACATGTAAAGGTATCACGCCTGCCTTTGCGGCAAATCCAAAAAATGCAAGAAGAAAGGCTAATGTTGCCCATCCTGTTGGAAACTTTGCCTCGCGCATGGCATCGAAGGTGTAACCATTAAAGCCTTCTTCAACTCCTGCGGCAAAACCAGCCATAACACCGAAGGATAGAAGGATGGCAATAGCCCCGATGTGGGCAACCACCAGATACAAAAAGGCGGCTTTCCTGTTTTCAGCATGTTCGTCTTCAAACATCACCAGGAAATAAGAGGCAGCTGCCATAATCTCCCACGAGATTATGAAAAAGAATGCATCATCCGCCACAACCACCAACAACATGCCTGCCATAAACAGAGCGTAGAATATTACAAGATATGTGACAGATCTCTTGCCTAAGAATCCTCTGCAATAACCTATTGAGTAGATAGATACAAAAAAACCGAGCAGGCCGATAACGGTGAGGAAAAAACCTGATAATGGGTCAAGTCTTAAATGAAAGGGAAGGTCAGGCAGACCTATGGGTAGGATGAGCTTATGGATAAGGCCGCTCCAGACAACTAAGCCCCCTGCTGCAACTGCAAGCAGTGAAGCAACTGCTGCCAGTGAAAAACCAGCAGTAATTAAGAGGCGCTGGTTGCGTTTTAATAATAGAGCCGCTGCCGCTAACAGGAAAAACAACAGTACAGAAGAAGAGGCCGCGCCGACTGGTGAAAAGGTCACTTTTTTACCGCCTCAAATTTTTAAAATATTCTTCATAAGTTTTCAACCTGAAAAATGCATTTGGGTTTTCTTTTTCGGGTGCAAAGCTGGCTGGACAAAACGGAGCATACTTGGGGACAGATTTGAAATCTGTCCCCAGTGTGAGTATTTAGACTCTGTTTGTATCCAATTTTGATGGCTTATTTTAGAGAGTATTTTAATGTATTTATCTCTAACTTGCAACATATTTCAATTTCTCAAAAGGCATCAGGACATACCTAAACCCAAAAAATACATTCGATTTTTATTTTTCGGGTTAAGCATATGCGACATTCCACTCCTTTATATATATAGTTACCGTTGCGCTGCAATCATCTTTTTTGCCTCTTTTAAAATCTCTTTTTCATCTTTATATTAAACCATCTTTATTGCATCATCAATTGGAAACCATTGGCAGTCATTAACTTCGCTGTCATGATTTTTCATATCCCCTTGAGTATATTCCATGAGAAAAAAGTAGACAATTTTGAAAAACCGTTTTGTCTCCCTCTCTTCTTTATGCGCATAAAAATATTGAATATGGTCAATCAGTTTTATAATCTTGCCGTCCAGTCCTGTTTCTTCTTTAACTTCTCTGTGCGCTGTTCTGGCAATACTCTCGCCGTTTTCCCTCAAACCCTTGGGAAGACACCAGACTTTGCCCTCTTTTACGGCAATGAGGGCAACTTCGGCTTTACCGTTTACTGCGCGATAGATAACACCGCCTGATGAGATTTGACGCTCTGTCTTCATTATAATCTGGAGTGTTTCTTAAACCAGGATGAGAGTTCTCTCAACTCTCTATTTTCAGCAGCCACAGTAGAAGTAAACCGCTCCAACTCCTTATTTGCCGCAATCAAGGTGTAACCGTTGCGGGCAAGAAAAATTGAGGCCGCTGTAATGAGGAAATAACATCTTCTATAGAAATATCAGGTTTAGGGAGGAAACCGATGTAGTCTGTGCTATTCCCCTTTTATCAATTGCCAAATCGCCGACCTGCCTGTGCATCTCTTTTAGCGCCTCCTTTGCAATTCCTCGGGCAGAGATGGCAGCCCTCAAGCATTCTGTTCGGTGTGTCGGTTCTTTTGGAAAGCTCCCCTGTCTCATACAGGCGGATATAGGCGGGTTGAAAAGACTGCATCTACATTTTTATATGGATATAACTTCTTTCTCCTCTGCAATAAAACGCGAACCCTAATCCTTCCAGTTTATTATCTGGAAATATGGCACTATATTGGGAATCTCATCAAGAGGTATTATGCCTGCCTCAACCTTCATAAGGGCATCTTTTATTATGGGAACCATTCCACTCTTCAGACTACTGGCAAGCATTTCGTTGAAATCAGCCTTTTCTATTATAAGACGTTTGCTTTCCGTATCTATAAACCAAAACTCCATTATTGCGATTCTGCCCTTGTACCCTGTGAAACCGCAATCTTTGCAGCCTGCGCCTTGATAAAATACAAGACCTGAAGGAACACCGTAGGGGTAAAAACTGTCAAGAAGTTCTTTGCTGGGTCTATATTCTTTTTTACAATCAGGACAAATTTTCTTGGCAAGCCTCTGGGATATAATAAGCAATAATTCAGAAGCAAGGGTACTGGGATTTATATCCAGATCTATCAGGCGTTGGACAGATTCAATGGTATTATTGGTATGAAGGGTTGAAAAAACGAGATGCCCGGTCTGACTTGCCCTCATAGCCTCTATAGCTGTTTCGTGGTCCCTTATTTCGCCAATTAGCATAATATCCGGGTCTTGTCTCAGAAATGCCCTGACAGCTTGGGCAAAGGTATAGCCTATATCATCTTTGACCTGCGATTGCTGCACCCTCTCAAGGGAATATTCCACCGGGTCTTCTATTGTGACTACCTTTTTACCCAGCCCTTTGCTTAAGATGCTTAATGTTGAATACAGGGTGGTTGTCTTCCCGCTGCCTGTAGGGCCTGTTATCAATATCAAACCGGAAGGATTTTTTATCAATTTTTCATACTTGACTTTAACGTCAGATGAAAACCCTATCTCATCTAAAGCAAGAAAAGCGCTGGTTTGATTCAATACTCTCAATACAAGATTCTCACCATGAAGTGTAGGCTGGCTTTGAACCCTAAAGTCATATATACCGCCATCCATTGTCTTTTTTCTGAACCTACCGCCCTGCGGCAGCCTCCTTTCCGATATATCCAAATTTGACTGCACCTTTATAACATTAACTATCCCGCCTGCGTTGTTTCTGTTAATCTGAAGATGTTTTATATCATACAATGTCCCATCAATCCTAAATCTTACCGCTGTATTCTTTTCATAATTTTCTATATGAATATCGCTGGCGCGCATCTTTATAGCCTCCCAAAGGAGGTGGTTGCTTATTTTCTGAAGTTTTTCAGACAGTGTTCCTATATCCTCTGCCGTGATAGGAGACAATTCATCTTCAATGGGCGCATCTTTAAGCTCATCTTCTTTAACCTTTCTTTCCTCTATTACATGCATCTCGGTGTCGTCATATATTGTCCTTAATATCATCTCTATATCAGAATATGTTGCAAGTTTTATATCTACCTCCTTACACTTCATAGCCTTTCTAAACTCATCCAGGTCTACGGCAGGCTCGGCAGTAACGGTATAGAGCTTGTTCCCTTCTTTAAGATAAGGGACTGTTAAATTACGTAAAAAAAAAGCCTTTGGTATGCTTTTTACAAGGTTTTTATCAAGTATAGGAAGTATATCGTAGGCTGACACAAGGGGGAGCTTTCTCTGCGTAGAAAGTATCTGAAAAAAATCTTCTTTGTTTACCTTCCCATTCTCTATAAGAACCTTACCCAGCAATCTCTGTGTCTTTGCGCTTTCCCGCAGGGCTGCCTCAAGTTCTTCATATGAAAGATATTTATCCCTAACAAGAATCTCGCCAATCCTGACACTGCCCACCCCCCTTTTTTTGAATGTGCTGTAACACAGCTTTATATTATCAGAAAAGTTTTTATCATCAACTATCACTACCTCTATCTTCTTTCTTATAATGTTTTCCATCTCATTATGTTCATCAGCTGGAATTACCATGTTGGAGGCTACTATTATTGTATCTTTATCCATAGATACCAGAGGGAGGATATTAAACCTTTCTGCCACCCTCTCAGCAATTGACGCAACCAACATCGGTTCAACAAGATAGCGGCCTATAAGGAGAAAATCTATATTCCCTTTTTGCTCACATAAAATTCTCACCAACTCCATAGGGGCAATATGCCCTTTTGCAAGGAGAACTCTGCCAAGCTTCTCTCCACGCTTAAGCCCCAGATTCTCATCTCCTCCCTGTTGGGCTATCAAAACATCTCTAAGCTGATCGCGGGTAATAAGACTTTTTTTTATCAGAATATCGCCCAACTTTATTTCCATACCGCAGCCTCCACTCTATCCTTCAGTTTTCTTTTGACACTTTACGCAGTACATTGTAAAAGGCATGACCTTAAGCCGCCTCTCACTTATATTTTCTCCGCACTCTTCGCACACGCCATAAGTTCCATGCTCAAGTTTCCTTATTGTCTCATCCATGCTTGTAAGTTCCTGACGTCTTATATCAGCAATCGCCAGGCCCACATCCTCAATAACATCAATGAGCGCTTGATCCTCCAAATCCTGCGGCATGTCAAACTGCTTGTTGTATTCATTGCCGAGTTTATTGAAAATTTCATTTCTGAGCTCATTCCACATCTTACGTTTTTTTTCAATAAGCGCCTTCCTGAGTCTTTCCTGCCTTGCCTTTTCCCTATTAGTCATTGGCGACTCCCTATTATTATGATATGAAACTTCTTGCCTTTAACAAACCGGATATTTTCCATCAGCAAGCTCAGTACAAAATTTACCTATATTTGAGAGACCATCATCTATTATCTCTTCTGCCTTTTTATTGACATATCTTTTATCAATGCCATTTTTTAAAATAATCTGCGCGGATGCAAGATGGGGTTTGTCAATCCTTGCGCCTATTTCGCTTAAGAGCCATACATAAACCTCTTTTACACCTTCAATATTATCATATATATCCTTTGCCAGCTTGTGCGCAAGGATATTATAAATCTTTCCCACATGACTCACAGGGTTTTTGCCGGCAGCGGCCTCGGTGCCCATTGGTCTGTTGAGCGATATAACGCCGTTTACCCTGTTGCCTCTCCCTACCTGTCCAGAATCCGCATCCTCTGCGGATGTGCCGAGAAGCGATAGATAGATGCCGCCGAGCCCCTGCGCTTTTTTATCAAGGGTGTTGAGGCGAACATTTATGCCGTCAAAATCAGAGTAGAATTTATCTTCTGCTATCCTGCCGATGATTCCTCTTATCCTTCCTCTTTTTAAAAAATAATCCCGCTCATCTTTCACATATCTTGAAATCAGAGGCATAGCAACAGTTAAATCCAGCATCCTCCCCCTGCGCAGCCCCATAACCTTCACATCCTCCCCGGTTTCAGGAAGGGCATCTTTAATTCTTTTGGAGTTTAAAAGCCTCTCAACCTCATAAACCGCATCCTCCGTTGGAGTAAACGGAGCATATCCAACAGCGGCGGATGTATCATTGGCGCCTTTAAGTTTTCCCTTTCTTTTGAAAATATCGGTAAGTTCCTCTGAACCCTGCGCCAGCACCACACGGTATTTTACATGCCTTTCCGCATCCACAAATCGCAAGTTTTTCTGAAACCACTTTTTTGCAGTTTCAATTGCTATGCCTTCCACATCAATATTCTTATCGCCGATTTTGAAAGTTGCTCTGTCTCCGATGATGAGTTCCATCGGTTTTATAACCCTGCCTCCGCCAAATTTCCTTTCCACCTGCCCTGCAACAAGAAGCCCCTTGTCAATATTGTGGTGCAGTATATCACCGAATCTTTTCAGATACTCCTGACTCAATGCAACTGAAATATTTTCCATGATTGCATCGCAGATATAATCAGGATGGCCGACACCCTTTCTCTCTACAATTTCAACTCGCTGTTCCGCCACCGCATGATTTTTAAGGATTTCTATTGTAATATTGCGCATAGGAATCATTTAGCTAAATATCGTTCCCTTTCGCTGAATATGCACCCGCAATACTGCTGGCGGTAAAGCCCCATGTCTTTTGATTCTTTAATGCCTTGTTTCCAGCCGATGCGAAAATCATCATAGTAAAATGGCACGCCGAATCTCTCTCCTATACCTTTTCCTATACCTCTGATTAATTCATGGTCTTGGCGCTTGCTGTAAAGAAGGGATGATGAAAAATAGTCAAAATGGTTTTCCTTTGCAGCCTGTACGGTTGCCTCAAGCCTGGATGAGTAGCAGTAGTTGCATCTTGCGTCAATGTTATTAATGGTATTTTTTAAAAATTCTTCAAGGCCGTACTCGTCCCTGTAAATCATCTTAACATCCATTTTATCCGCAAGTATTTTTACTGCCCCAAGTCTTTTTTGATATTCTGTGTAAGGATGGATATTGGGGTTAAAGAAAAATCCCCATACTTCCATCTTTCCGTCAAAGATTCTTTTCAGCGGATAGACGGCGCACGGGCCGCAGCAGATATGGATAAGGAGTTTCATAAATTAAAGTTTCAAGATGCAAGTCACAAGCTGCAAGTAAAAACTTGAATCTTGCATCTTTCAACTTGCAACTTTCTATGCTGCCTAAAACAAACCTTTCTGCTGATTATTCTGGCCTTCTTGATAAGCCCTTCCAAGGTGCTCGTATGCCAGTTTTGTTGCAACCCTGCCCCTTGACGTCCTCTGTATAAAGCCCTCCTGTATAAGATATGGCTCATATACATCCTCAAGCGCATCCTTTTCTTCATGCAAAGCGGCTGCAAGGGATTCTATACCAACAGGTCCGCCGCTATATTTATCAATAATAGACAAAAGAATCTGCCTGTCCATCTTATCAAAACCTTTTTTATCTATCTCCAGCATCTTCAATGCCTCATCAGCTACATTCCCTGTTATAATGCCATCTGCCTTTACCTGGGCGAAATCCCTTACCCGTTTGAGCAGTCTGTTTGCAATCCTTGGCGTGCCGCGTGAACGTCGTGCAATTTCTTCTGCGCCGCTTTCATCTGTTTTTATATTTAAGATTCCTGCTGACCTTGTAATAATGGTCTTGAGTTCAGCATAGGAATAAAAATCCAGCCTTGAGATAATTCCAAACCTGTCACGAAGGGGCGATGTTAAAAGCCCGGCCCTTGTCGTAGCGCCGATAAGCGTAAATCTTGGTATGTCCAGCTTAACGCTCCTTGCAGACGGACCCTGGCCTATGATGATGTCTATATGATAATCCTCCATCGCAGGATAGAGTATCTCTTCAACAACACTGCTCAGTCTGTGTATTTCATCAATAAAAAGAACATCATGCTCTTCAAGGTTGGTAAGTATTGCTGCAAGGTCGCCGGCCCTTTCTATAACAGGACCAGATGTGGTCTTTATATGGACATTCAGCTCATTGGATATTATATACGCAAGGGTTGTCTTTCCTAAACCAGGCGGGCCATAGAAAAGCACATGGTCAAGCGCCTCGCCCCTCCCCTTTGCAGCATCTATAAAGATTTTAAGATTTTCCTTTGCTGCGCTTTGACCTATGTAGTCTTTTAAAAATTTAGGCCGAAGTTGAGCATCAAAGGTCTTTTCATCTTCTAATACTATTGGTGTGATTTCTCTGTTATCCATAAAGATTTATGAATTACGATTTACGAATTACGATTTAAAAATCTCAAATCTAAAATCGTAAATCTAAAATCTGATATTTACCCATGCGCCAAAACCTTAAGCGATTCTTTTAGTAATATCTCAAATGTTGCTGCTTCTGCATTGGTCTTCCTGGCCTTTTCTATTGCCCTGTCTGCCACAGGGCCTTTATAGCCAAGATTTACAAGAGCAGAATAAACATCTCTTGACATGCCATCGTCGCCCCTGACCCCCGACCCCTGACCTCTGACCCCCGATACGGCTGTCATCTTATCCTTCAGTTCAACAACCAGCCTTTCTGCTGTCTTTCCGCCTATTCCGGGAATGGCCTTAAGCCTTGCTATATCTGCCGAAGATATAGCTGATGCAAGGTCATCCGCCGGTATGCCTGAAAGGATATTTCTTGCCAGCCTTGGTCCAACGCCTGAAACGGCTATGAGCAGTTGAAATATCTCTTTCTCTCTCTGTGTAAAAAAACCGTACAACTGCATGGCATCTTCCCTGATGTGGGTATAGGTATTGAGGCTTACATATTCCTCCATTTCAGGCAACTTATAGTAAGTAGAAAGAGGGATATGCACCTCATAACCGACACCTGCAACATCAATTATGACAGATTCCGGCGATTTGTGGATTATTTTACCTTTTACGTGGGCTATCATAAAAAAACAGAGGTAAGATGCAAGAGTCAAGATGCAAGATTTTTTTCTTGCTTCTTGCTTCTAATTTCTTGCTTCTTATAACTTGCAACTTGCAACTTGCAATTGTTATTATGGTGTATATGGCATATCGCCGCCGCCAGCGCATCAGAGGCATCTGGTTTTGGCATTGAGTTCATTTTTAAAAGAGCCTTCACCATTTTCTGCACCTGCTCCTTTGTGGCATTGCCATAACCAACGACAGCCTGCTTTATCTTCATAGGGCTATATGCAGATACAGACAATCCGTGCTGAGCAACAGATAATATTGCTACACCTCTGGCATGACCAAGCATAATGGCGCTGCGGGCGTTCTTTGCATAAAATATATCTTCAACAGCAACACTATCCGGCTTAAACTCGTTAACAACTTTATGGATTGCATCAAAAATTGAATTAAGCTTTAAGGCAATATGGTTTTTTGAGCCGGTCACAATGCTGCCGTCACAGATATGTACCAACTTTCCTTTGTCACTATCCACTATGCCATACCCTGTAATATGCGAACCAGGGTCAATGCCGAGAACCCTCAAAAGACCTCCCAAATTAAGTTGCAAGTTGTAAGTTGAAAGTTGCAGGTTATAAGTAAAAACTTAAATCTTACAACCTGAGTCTTGCATCTTGAAACTGTAGTTATGCTACTTTCTCCATCTCTTCTTTTGGTATATCAAAGTTGGCATAAACATCCTGAACATCATCCTGCTCTTCCAGTTCTTCCATAAGCCTCAATACATGTTCCGCTGTTTTGCCCTCTACCCTGATTGTATTCTTAGGTATCATGCTGATTTCAGCCAATGTGTATTTAAGCCCCTTTGAATCAAACACCTCTTTCACCTTGTGAAAATCGCTTGCTGCGCTGTAAACCTCAAACACCTTATCCTCATTATTTGTTATTATATCCTCTGCCCCGGCGTCTACGGCAACATCCATAAGTTTATCTTCGCTCACAGAATCCATATCAAATGTAAACATGCCCTTTTTTTCAAACATCCACGCAACCGAACCGCTCTCACCTAGTCTTCCTCCACCTTTGGTAAATATGTGTCTCACATCACTGGCTGTTCTGTTTTTATTATCGGTTGTAACTGAAACAAGAACAGCTATGCCTCCCGGGCCATAACCTTCGTACACATGCTCTTCATAATTAATCCCATCCATCTCACCTGCGCCTTTTTTTATTGCCCGGTCTATGTTGTCTGACGGCACATTGCTGGCCTTTGCCTTATCTACTGCCGCCCTAAGCCGTGGATTGCCGTCAGGGTCGCCGCCGCCCATCTTTGCCGCGACAATCACCTCTTTGATGAGCTTTGTAAAAACCTTTCCTTTCTTGACGTCGCTTTTTGCCTTCTTATGTTTGATATTTGCCCATCTTGAATGACCTGACATGTTTCAAAAACCTCCGAATACAAATGTTATGAAATTAGCATAAAACAAGTTTTGTTGCAAAGGGATTGTAGAGCCTCATTTGAGGCATCATTTGAGGCATAGACATTGCGGCATCTTTTTGATAAAATTTAACAACTTCGCAATTACGGAGAGATTGTGATTAGAAAACCTGCGGTAGCATATCAGTTTTATCCGGGCGAGCCTGCGGCGCTTAAAAAAACCGTGGAGTTGATGGTAAAAGAAACGGCTATTAAGGAAGATGCCCTGGCAATAATTGCGCCTCATGCAGGTTATATATATTCCGGAAATGTTGCCGGCTCCGTATATTCCAGAGTAAAAATACCGGACAATATCATTCTTCTTGGCCCTAATCATACAGGGCTGGGCGAAAGGGCGGCAATAATGCCTCATGGTGAATGGGAAATGCCCTTTGGCAGAATAAATATAAATCAGGAACTGGCTCATCTCCTGCTTGAAGAATCTCACTTATTTTCAGACGATTCAACAGCGCATATCAGAGAACATTCGTTGGAAGTGCAGTTGCCGTTTATCCATCACTTTAATCCGAATGCATCCATTGTCCCTGTAACTATCATGTATATGGATTATGAGGGATGTGAAGATTTGGGCAAGGCTGTTGCAAATGTAATCCGTAAATACACTTGTCCCCGAATGTCTCTATCGGGGAAAGACCATGTTTTAATCGCGGTAAGCTCAGACATGAATCATTATGAGTCGGATGCTGTAACAAAAAAGAAGGATAAGAAGGCAATAGATAAAATCCTTGCATTAAACCCAAAAGCCCTTATTGAAACAGTATCTCAAGAAAACATAAGCATGTGCGGCATAATACCCGCCACAATAGCCCTTGTGGCAACAAAAGAACTCGGGGCAAAGAAGGCAGAACTGATTGATTATGCAACCTCAGGCGATACAAGCGGCGATTACGCGCATGTGGTAGGATACGCAGGGATATTGATAAAGTAATGGCAGCCTAATGGTCTACAAGTAGTTAGCCTGCAAGTAAAAATTTTTAGACTTGTAAGCTCGTAGGCTTTTAGGCTGTTTTCTCTTGACTTTTTGCCTTTCTTTGAGTATTGATAATGAGGCTACTATTAAGGCAAAAGTGAATGAATATCGGCAAAGTAAGACTTGGAAATATCCCAAGAATAGCTGCTGTTATATTAGATGGCGAAGATAAAAAGGCAGTAGCTCAGGCAAAAAGGGATGGGGCAGATATTATAGAACTACGGATAGATTGCTTTAAAAGAAAAGACGCCGCATATATTCAAAGAATCATAAAAGATGCCAGTAACAAGAACCTGCCTGTCATAGCAACTATACGGAGCATGGCAGAGGGAGGAAAAGCTGTAGTAAGCGAAGAGGAAAGGCTCAAGCTGTTTTTTAACATAATGCCATTTGTGGATGCAGTTGATGTTGAGCTTAGCTCAAAGAAAATACTAAAACATGTAATAAATAAGGCTCACGGACTTAATAAAAAGGTAATTGTCTCCTATCATAATTTTAAGAACACACCTGAGCAAAAAAGACTTGAGAGGATTGTAAAAGATTGTAAGAGGGCAGGCGGAGATATAGTTAAGGTGGCAACCCTTGCAAGGAGCAAGAAAGATATTGCAAGGCTTGCATTAACTACCGCATCCCATAATGGCATAATTACCATTGCAATGGGGAAATTGGGAACTTTATCAAGAATACTCTTTCCCATGCTCGGTTCTCTATTAGTATATTGTTCAGTTACAAAATCTTCGGCGCCGGGACAAATTCCATTAAAAGATACTAAAATATTATTGAAGATGTTAAAGGAGGTTTAATAATGGCTGTGCGGATTGCAATAAATGGTTTTGGAAGAATTGGCAGGAATGTCTTAAGGGCATCGTTAAAAGACAAGGATATGGATTTTGCAGCCATAAATGATGTCACGGACGCAAAAACACTTGCCCATCTGCTTAAATACGACTCTGTCTTCGGAATCCTTGATGCCGACATAAAGACTAAAGACAGCTCTATTGTAGTAAATGGGAAAGAAATCAAGATTACGGCTGTCAAAGACCCTGCAGGGCTTCCTTGGAAGGATTTGAAAATAGATGTTGTGCTTGAATGCACGGGTCTTTTTACAGACAAGGAAAAAGCTGCCGGCCATATAACAGCAGGAGCAAAAAAGGTTATTATTTCAGCGCCTGCAAAAAATGAAGACATAACAATCTGCATGGGCGTAAATCATGAAAAGTATGACCCCAAAAAACACCATGTTATTTCAAACGCATCCTGCACAACAAACTGCCTTGCGCCGGTTGCAAAGGTGCTGATGGAAGAGTTTGGGATTGTGAAGGGGCTTATGACAACAATTCATGCCTACACAAACGACCAGAAGATTTTAGACCTGCCGCATAAAGATTTAAGGAGGGCAAGGGCGGCGGCGCTTTCCATGATACCGACAACCACAGGCGCTGCCAAGGCGGTATCTCTTGTCATCCCTGAGTTGAAAGGCAAACTGGACGGGATTGCAGTAAGGGTTCCTGTGCCTACGGTATCGCTGGTTGATTTAACTGCAGAACTGAATAAAGAGGTAACTGAGAGCGATGTGAACAGCGCCATTAAAAAAGCAGCAGAAGGCAAATTAAAAGGCATACTCCAGTATTGCGACGAAGAGCTTGTATCTGTTGATTTCAAAGGCAATCCACACTCTTCAATCTTTGATGCAAAATCCACAAAGGTTATAGAAAAAAGAATGGTAAAGGTATTTTCCTGGTATGATAATGAATGGGGTTTTTCATGCAGGATGAAAGACCTTGTAAAGATGATGGCAGCAACAATATAAGAGACGCAAGAGGCAAGAAACTTGAAGCCAGAAACAAGAAGCGAGTTTTTCTTGCTTCTGACATCTTGCTTCTTGCATCTGTATTCCTGGAGGCATTCCGTGGATTTAGATTTAATATACATAGATGACCTTGACATAAAGGGGAAAAAGGTCTTAATCCGCGTTGATTTTAATGTGCCGCTGGATGATAAGGGGAACATTACCGAAGACACACGGATAAGGGCGGTGCTCCCAACAATCAATTATGCATTAGATGAAGGTTCAAAGGTTATTCTCGCATCACACCTTGGCAGACCAAAGGGGAAAAGGGTTTCTGAAATGAGCCTTGCTCCGGTGGCAAAGAGGCTTGGCAGACTTCTGGAAAAGGATGTTGCCATTGCGCCTGACTGTATTGGGCCTGACGTAGAAAAGATTGCAGCCAACATGAAGCCGGGTGATGTTGTATTATTGGAAAATTTAAGATTTCACCCTGAGGAAGAGAAGAATGATGATGAGTTTGGAAAAAACATGGCGGTTCTTGCTGATGTTTACATAAACGATGCCTTTGCAACCGCTCATCGCGCCCATGCCTCAAATGTGGCAGTTACAAAGTATGTGAAGCTCTGCGGCGCCGGATTCTTAATGAAAAAAGAGCTTACCTATTTCAAAAAGGCAATGGAAAATCCCATAAGGCCTTTAGTTGCCATTGTAGGCGGGAAAAAGGTATCTGACAAGATAGAGGTGTTATCAACCCTGTGCGAAAAGGTTGATAAGCTTATTGTCGGCGGCGGTATGGCGTTAACATTTTTCAAGGCGCTTGATTATGAGGTTGGCAAATCATTTGTGGACGATTCTGCTCTCAGCAGCGCAAAAACTGTCATGGCAAAGGCTCGCCAAAAAAATATCAAACTATACCTTCCTGTTGATTTTGTGGTTGCTGACAGATTTGATCCGTCGGCAGAAACAAAGGTTGTAACATATCAGGAGATACCAAAAGGCTGGATGGCTCTGGATATAGGCCCTGCAACGACAACGCTTTTCGGCGAGGCAATACAAAATGCAAAGACAATCATATGGAATGGCCCTATGGGCGTATTTGAGATGGATGCGTTCAGCAGGGGCACATTCCAGATGGTTACCAATGTTGCCAATACCTATGCCCTTACCATTGTCGGCGGCGGCGATACAGATGTGGCCATTCACAGGGCAGGCGAATACGCAAAGATGTCGTATCTTTCAACAGGCGGCGGCGCATTTTTGGAGCTGTTGGAGGGCAAGGATCTGCCTGGGATAGCGGCATTAAGACATTATTATAAGAAAAATCGTAGGATTGCAAAGGCAGTCTGAGATTTTAGATTTACGATTTTAGATTTAAGATTTTAAATCGCAGATCGTAATTCTTAAATCGTAAATTGTTATATGGCCACTCCTCTTATAGCAGGAAACTGGAAGATGCACATGACCATCAACCAGGCCGCATCTCTGGTTTTGAAGATTAGAGATGCCATAAAAGGGGTACACGATGTAGAAGTGGTTGTGGCTCCGCCATTTACCGCGCTGCACCATATAAATTATCTTCTTGCAGAAACTCCTATACAATTATGCGGTCAGGATGTATTCTGGGAAAAAAACGGCGCTTACACAGGTGAGCTATCGCCGGAGATGCTGAAAGATGTTGGCTGCCATTATGTTATAATAGGCCACTCTGAAAGAAGGCAGCATTTTCATGAAACAGATGAGAATGTAAATAAAAAGCTTCTGGCCTCGCTAAAAGAGGGCTTAAAACCTATACTATGCGTTGGAGAATCGTTAGAGCAGAGAGAATCCGGGAAGGCTATTTCAATTATCAGGAAACAGGTGGCAGAAGGATTAAAAAATGTCAGCCACGGCCATATGAAAGATGTAGTGGTAGCATATGAACCAATATGGGCAATCGGCACTGGCAAAACAGCTAAACCTGAGCAGGCAGAAGATATTCATAATGGAATTCGGGAACTATTATATGATATGTTTAACCTTGAGGCAGTTAAAGAAACAAGGCTCATCTATGGCGGAAGCGTCAAGGCAAATAACATTGACGACATCATGGCGCAGCCAAATATAGACGGCGTATTGGTAGGCGGAGCAAGTCTTTCCGCCGAAGAATTTGCGCGGATTGTACGATTTGAGAAAACTTAAAATCCAAAACTAGTGTTCTTTGTATTTAGGTTGAACGCGCTCAATATAATTCCTAAATCCTAATGTCTAATTTCTAATGAAATGTCCAACAAATTAATTTCCAATGTTTTTATTTCTGACATTTGACATTATTAATAGAAATTAGGATTTAAAAATTAGAAATTAAAAACGGAGGTAGCAAATAAAATGTACACAGCAGTAATCATCGTTCATATCCTTGTAAGCATCTTTCTGGTTATCGTGGTTTTGCTTCAGGCTGGAAAGGGGGCAAGCATAGGAGCATCACTGGGCGGCTCATCGAGCCAAACCCTTTTCGGAAGCGCAGGGCCAACTACATTTTTAAGCAAGATTACAGCTGGATGCGCCATTGCCTTTATGATGACATCCCTCTATCTTACTTACATGGCTGTCAACAGAACAACAAGCTCTATTATGAAGGACACGCCGGCAACAACAAAACACGAGTCTCAACCACTCATACAACCGGCGCCATTGTCACCTGTGCCACAGGACACATCAGGCGCAACATCTAAATAGACTATAATTTATTTTCTCTTCTTATATGCAGACACGGTTTTAACCGTGTCTTTCAAAAAAGCCGAAGTGGTGGAATGGCAGACACGCTAGCTTGAGGTGCTAGTGGGGCGACCCATGGGGGTTCGAATCCCCCCTTCGGCACCATTTTTATGCTGAATTTAAAACTGTAAGATGAAAATTGCAGAGGGAGAAATGAAATTAGCTTTCAGCGGTCAGTAGTAAACTTAAGGCAGATAACTTATTTTGCAACCAAACGACACCGTATTACGCCATTGTTTCCATGGTGCTTTTAAAGTGTTCCATAAAATCTTCGCCATGCAACGGCCTGATGATTATCCATTTTTTTTTCTTATCAATAGCCATTTCAACCTCTGCGCCTGGTATTAATTCAAGATATCTCATATAATCGTCTGGCAGAACCACCCCTTCTTTACCATGTGCTATCTTAACAATCTTTGCTTTCATTCTTTAACACCTCCAAGCTACAGTTCGGAGTTTATAGTTCGTAGCTAATCTTTTACTCCCAACTCCGAACTCCCAACTCATAACTGTTTCTTATCTACTTACTCATTGACTTGAGAAAATCTTTGTTTGTATCCGTACTCTGTATCTTATCCAACAGAAACTCCATACTCTCTACTGGATTAAGCGGTTGGAGTACCTTGCGGAGTATCCAGATACGATTAAGCTCTTCTTTGGTAAGCAGAAGGTCTTCCTTCCTGGTGCCTGACCTGTTAATATCTATAGCCGGGAAGATACGCCTTTCAGATAATTTCCTGTCAAGGACTATTTCCATATTGCCTGTGCCTTTAAACTCTTCAAAGATAACCTCATCCATACGGCTGCCTGTTTCAATCAATGCTGTTGCCATGATGGTAAGGCTTCCGCCTTCTTCAACATTTCTTGCGGCTCCAAAAAATCTTTTCGGCTTATGCAGTGCATTGGAGTCTACGCCGCCTGAAAGCACCTTGCCGCTTGGCGGCACAACCGTATTATATGCCCTGGCAAGCCTTGTGATAGAGTCAAGGAGGATAACAACATCTCTCTGATGTTCCACCAGTCTTTTGGCTTTTTCTATGACCATTTCTGCAACCTGGATATGCCTTTGGGCTGGCTCGTCAAAGGTGGAGCTTATCACCTCCCCCTTAACAGAACGCTGCATATCAGTAACCTCTTCAGGCCGCTCATCAATAAGCAGCACAATAAGAACAATATCTGGATGGTTTGTTGTTATGCTGTTGGCAAGCTTCTGAAGAAGAACTGTTTTACCAGCCCTTGGCGGCGATACAATAAGCCCCCTTTGTCCCATGCCAACCGGCGTAAAGAGATCCATTATCCTCATAGAGAGATCCGTTTTCTTTCCAGGTAGTTCAAGCTTTATTTTTTCCTGAGGATATAATGGAGTGAGGTTGTCAAAAAGTATTTTGTCCCTGGCTATCTCAGGGTCTTCATAATTTACCTTCTCCACCTTCAAAAGGGCAAAGTATCTCTCACCTTCTTTGGGCGGCCTTATCTGGCCAGATACAATATCGCCGGTCCTGAGGTTAAATCTTCGTATCTGCGACGGAGATATGTATATATCATCAGGCCCTGGAAGATAGTTATAGTCAGGCGCCCTTAAAAAACCAAATCCGTCAGGCAGGGTTTCCAGAACACCTTCGCTATAGATAAGGCCGTTCTGCTCTGATTGCGACTGAAGCAGCGCGAAGATAATATCCTGCTTTCTCATGCTTGCGGCGCCATCTATATTATATTGTTTGGCAAGCGCTGTAAGATCGCCAATCTTTTTTTCTTTGAGTTCTTTGAGATTCATAAGCTACTCCTCTTTTATGATGGTAAGCAGCACACTGTTAGCTGTTGGGAAAACATTCACCGCTTACCTTTTCTAAAAACACATTTGATTTAGCGGTAAGATATATTACCATTTGTGTAGTTTGCCTGTGATGAGCAATATTTCTGGGTTAGGATATATTTCAAGCAGCAGATGTCGTATTTGTGATTTTCAACCTATTTATGGAGTTATTAAGGATAATGTCATTCGGCTTGTATAATGATGAGATATAAAAATGTTATCAATATGAGGCGTCTTAAAGTCCGAAAGGTTATTTTAAAATAGCAGATATATTAAAACATGTCAATATTTTTTTACATTTTTGTTTTTTACATTTTTTTGCATTACCCTGAACTTTTTCCTCTTGACAAAATAAAAATCAAGTGTATGATTTTAACAAAGAAGCATAAACCCCTGTTAAAGGAGGGAGCGATGGAAAGACAATACAGGCCGATAGAACCTAAAAAGGCACCCGGATTAAAAAAGGCAATCCTTGTAATTTTAACACCCATTGAGAAGGTATGCGATTTTATGGTTAAAAGACCGTGGACGAGCCTGTTTATTATTTTTGGAAGCATACTGGGAATAGGATATATGGGATATATAAAGGTGGCTTTTGGAATGGCTGTTTCAGTTTTCATTACTTTTATAATTATGTCCAGAATACAAGGAGAATATATACCCCCTGTTCCTGATATATCTAACTACGGAATGAGAGATATATTCCCAGGCAACATATATCATAATGATGACGATTAAGCTTCTACTTTGCAGGTTTCCATCCTTTACTTTTTTCAAAATATTCCCCCCATTCTTTTTGTTGTTTATCTAATTCTCTGCCAGTTGTTGGGACATTTTGGGTATTTTTACCTTCTGTTCCTCCTTTCTTAAAGAGGGATGAAATTGGATTTGCTTCATTTACCCCTTGTATCACATCCCCCACCACTCTGCCGCCCCCTGGTATTACTCTTTCAGCTATTGTTGAAAGCACACCGCCTCTTTGTTCATAACCACGGTATTCTGTGATGTGCATGTCATTCACAATTTTGCCATCTTTATCTTTCTTCTGCTCGCCCTGTGTCCTTTTCCAAAAAGTGCCTGATTCTGCATCAATAGCCAATTGATTGCCGGTATTTGTATCCGTAAGCATCTTAACATGATAAGTTCTGTTATCATGCGGATTTGTCATCGCCATCTCACTTACCAATATTGAAGAGTTCTTACCCGCTACCACCTTCCCTGTTTTCGGATCTGTGGTGACATCTCTATACATCAGCGAACCATCCTCATTCTGCGTAACCATATGCTCTCCAACGCCATATCGTTTATCACCTGCCACCAATACTGGACCGCCAGTTACATCATCATGCGCCAGATACCCTGTTGTAAGACCATCCGGTGTAACCATAGTCAATTCTGTTCCACCACCTTTTTGGACATTCATATGGTCAGTTATACTCTTATCCATATCCATCGCCTGCTTATTCATCCCACTCTCGCCATGTAAGTTTACAATCTTCCCATCCTGTATTAAAACGCTGGCAGCATATTTTTCGCCTATTGGTTTCCCATCCTTGTCCACCTCCTGAGCAGTGCTATTTTTGAAATTAGTATAGCTTATAGCGTCTTTACCTTTTTCTCCGATAGTGGCTACTTCCCCTATAATCCTATATCTTTTCCCATCAGAGGCTTCGTGGATGGCGTTATAGTTGTGGCCAGTAACTTTATTGCCCAAATCTCCAAACATACCCTTTTTCTCTTCACCCACATCCATCTTTGAGGCCTTGCTCCCCTGTGACACCGATATATTGGAGGGACGGGATAAGTCTCCGTCGATTGTATACTGTATAGGTTTATTTGCATCCATATTCATTAGCTGTTGTGCAAAGTTAGTGTCTTTGTTTTTAGTTGCTTGTTCCAACATACTATTATATGTTTTGTCCCCTTTGCTCATATGCCCTTGGATGTTTACATCATTGCCCTGCTCCTTATATTTCTCCGCCCTAGTATATCCAGGCCGCCATACTTGCCGTTCCAATTCTCAAGGTCTTTACCCCATTTTTTATTGACATTATCATAGTGGTCAACACCGCTTCCATGTTTAATCTTATTTCCAACTACATCGCCGTTTTTGTTTTTCTGTGTTACAATTTCAACCCCCTCGCCTTGCTTAATACGAGGGGCAAGTTCTTTAGCCACATAATCTCCTGTTATTCCGTGGCCGAGTTTACCGTTGTTTGCATCTTTTGCAAATTTATCAATGCCGTCCTTACCCAGTGTCATTGTCTCAGTGACATTGCCGCCACTATCCATTTTAATGTCGCTTGTTCCACCATATTCATTCTTTTCTCCCCATTCGCCAAAGATAATATCGTCTTTATTAGTACCGAGACCAGGTTTATTTGTATGGACATTATATGGCAACCCGTCTTTTGTGCCGGTTATATGGTTTTCCAAAAAGTCTCCTGTTGCTGTGTTTGTCTTCGCAACGCTTGTCAACCCATCACTTACGGCAGCATGTATTGTCTCCTGTCCCTTTACCTCATGTCTTCCGGCATTGTCTACCATTACACCGCCTGACTGTCTGCCCGTATTGGGGTTTATATGAAAATCCTGGCTGCCATGCTGGTCGCTGCCGGTAATATGAGTGTCAGACCAGGTTGTTTTGCCGTCAGGACCTATAGAACCGGTCTTTTTTACAGCATATGCTCCTTCCATAGCTTTGCCATTAACTTCGACGCCGGTTGCATTCTCTTCTGCGCTTATGTTGCGTATTGCTCCGGTTTGAGGATCTTTACCGTAAGTAATTTTTTGCCCCTCACGGAACGCATCTGTACCAGACTTCCGGTTCATTTTATCTGCCATCCCCCAGGTTAACGTATTGCCGCTTTTGTGAAATTGTTCCAAGTCCCGGATACCACTGGCTACTTCCAAATCATCAAATTTACCGTCTTTATTAGAATCTTCGACAAGACCCAACTGTGAAGCCTCCAGATACTGGTCTAAGTCAGCGCCGTAATTTTTTGCGCCTTGTATTCCACCGATAAAAGCGCCATAATCTTGGGGGTTTAACCCGCTAGCCCCCATACCGGCTTTTACACTATTGATGTCTCTTATACGGCCTGCCCACGCCTCGGACATTATGTCATGCGGATTGGAATTATTTATTGCCTCCCTCCTTCCTATACCGCTGTAAAAACTATCATAATATGCCCCCTGTTCTTCGGGTTTGAGTGCAACCTTGCCTGCATGAGAACCGGCGCTGTCTACTTTACCCTCTAAAGAGGATGCCATCCTGGAGAAAGACTCACCGCCAAATTTTAATATTCCAAAGGCAATACTTCCGGCAAGCATCATGCCAAGCACACGTATTCCGCCTAAAAGCGCCAACAGCTTAGAGGCGCCAGTATCAAAAGTAAACAAGGATACGTATGCCATAGGGTTATCCCTCATGGCAGCGTAAAAATTATAAGCATAATTCATGGCAAAGTAATGAAGCATAGCATCTGCTACCGCCCATATGAGAAGCCACAAAAATGTGCCGACATAATATGAGAGCGCCTGTAAGGCGTTTGTAGCAAAGAAGAGAAAGAGCAATGGTGTGCTAAGTATAGCGATAGCTGTCATCACATTGATAAATATAGGCACAAAATCATTAGCTATAAAACCAACACCCATCATACCTGATCCTGTTTCCCTGGCTGCTACAAAATTTGCTATAGCTGAGGTGTCGCCTGACTTTACATAGTTGTTTACATATTGGGCTATATACATCTGTAAAATACTCTGGGCGCCGTCGTTTACGTATCCCGCCATTTTATCAAGATGGTTGGTGAATGTATCCACACACTGTGTAACTTGTTGAGGATCATCCCTTGAATACCCTGTTTTAGGGCAGAATTGTCCTTGAAGGATAGAAGTAAAGTATGCGGTAGTAAGCATACCCTGAAGGGCAGTATAAGAGGCAGTACATGTCATCGTGACGCCTGCACGGTTAGTCACAGTGTCGCCGGCATAATAGACTGTATAGACGCCCTCGCTTTGGCCCTGAGAAAGAACATCACTAAAAAGGTTTGAACTCTTTAGAAAATCATTTGCGCTTATATTTCCGGTTGCCATATAAAAAAACAAGCAATCATTTATATACCTATCCAAAGATGCTTTATTATATTGGTCAGGCCATATCATGTCGTTAGAGACAAAGTTATAGAGTTTTGAAAACATATCAAGACCCTTTCCTCCTGAGCCGTCTTTGTAAGATACAAGCGGGGCAGTAGCGGTTTCAACAATATCTACAAAACCCCGCTGTACCATATTGGTAATACCCGCCACAACCACAACGCCTATCGGCAGATTTCCTATAGACTGCATCTTGTTTGTCTGGGCATCATATACTATAAGGGTTCCCACGGGAGCGATTAGTCCTACCCACAGTATTATCGCAAGGAAAAATGTTTTCCCCCATTCGATAATACCCATGGCAATCCCTCCGAATAAGGCCTTTGTCCATGTGGCAGTAAAATATATAAGGAGTGTAAAGGCGGCAAATGCCCAATAGAGGCCGGTGAAGTTGTTGTCGCTGAACATTAAAGCAATGCTGTTTAAAGCCGTTACAATAATGTCAAAACCGCCGTATGTATAGAAGTCCCATGTATTCAAATCTATAACCTTATTTGATAGACATTTCCCTTTCTTTTTTTGTTTTTTGACGAATTTTATTCACAAGCTCAAACCAAAGAAGGCAAACAAAAGAAAAAAACGCAAGAGCAAGACTATTACCTCCCAGCTTTGTGCTTAGCGACCCTTTGTCCAGTAGGGATACTATAAAGCTTTTATTACCGGCCATTCTTGTTGGATTTGTTTTATTAAGCGGTTCCACAGGCAGCAACTGGGTTGTTGAGAATAAACTCCAATCAACTCTGTATTTTTTAAAATCTTCCCATCCCCAACGAAATAAGAAGTATGCAGCAGCAAAACAAACCAAAAGAAAGCCAAAAATAAATTTAAGGTTCAGTAAAGCCGCCCTACCCGACAGCAGATCCGGCAGTAGTATTGATATTATAAAAATAGAGGATAAAATCCCCGACACCGCGAAGATAAATTTCACAAACGCGGAAATGAGTTTAAAGATAAGCGCAGTTCTGGACTTAATTCTGAGAAGTTTTTGAAGTTTTTCCTGGTTCATATTATTAGCAGGCTGCTGAAAAACTCTTTTTCTGTCCCGAGGTTTTTATCGGGAATCCAGTCTTTGTAAAATCAATATGTTATGGATTCCCGCTTTCGCGGGAATGACAACTTTTGGGTTCAATTTGGCCTTTTTCCGCAACCTGTTAGATGACACTTGCAGTTATTTGTTAATAACATTACCTAAAATCTTTAGTTTCCCAGGCTCGAAAGTATTCTCCATCTGTTTAATGCGTAATTCTACAACTTGTATATAAAGCTGTTTCTCGCTATCAAGTTTATTAGAGAGGAATTTATTCTGCTCTTTGATACGTGCAAGCATTTTTTCCATAAACTCAAGATGTTGTACTGTAAAGACATTCCCTTCTACATCTTGCGCCTTTACAGCTGCTTCATATTTATCTACAGCCTTTCCTATATTTACATATAAGTCCTGAAGCTGTTTTATAGAGTACATGACTGTTAAGTTCTGTTTTAAATCCTCCACGGATTGTGCGTCATTTATAGACAGAAAGTTCATAATATTTATATATACCGGCGCAGGCGCCCTTTGTATAAAAGCCTGTGTCTCTTGTGAAAGAGGAGTTTTGTTTACCGCGGCGGCGTTAACCCTATCAAGATTATCTGAAATATATGAGGTTAGAAGTGAGGTATCCTGTGAGCATGTGCAGTTAGCTGATGAGCATGTTTGTAAATAGACATTATTATTTACAAAGTCCATAAAAGCTTCAGGGGTATTTCTAGGGCACGCTATTATTTCTTCGGTTGACATGGGGTTATTTTCTTCTTTTACTAATATATCTCCAATATACCCTCTCGCGAGGTTTATCCATCGTGTATCTAGATTGTATTTAATGCCGATTTTCCCTAAAAGTGATCCCTGCCCATACACAAGTGTTTCAATATTGGCGTTACCGCCTGTAACGCTGTTTTTAAGGTCGTTTGCTGCCTGCTGAGGGTTAGTCTCTGTATTTTTTTTAGCATCACTATACAGGGTACTTAAGCCTGCTTCCTGGGAATATTTACTGAGTTCTGTTACTGCCTGGCCGGAACCTTCACCCTTCCATAATCCGACAATTTCACTTTTAGCAGCCACAACTATAGCCTTAGACGCCTTACAATCGTTTAATTGGATGCTGTTCAGCTTGTTTGCTATATTCTCCAGGTCTTTATATATTTTAGAGCATTGAGGACACACAGTTTCCAGAGCCAGGTCAAAAGCATATGTGGCAGCGCCGGTCATTATGCTCTGGAATTTATCACCAAGTTTATCCATATTAAGAAAACTAAAACCCCCCATAAACACATCTATTCCCCCGCAGCCGGCCTTAAGTTTAGGAAGAGAAACAGTAAAAGGGAAGTCGGTTGAGGGGTTATATCTTATAGACATATTTCCGCCTGTCCAATATCCTCTTTTTTGGCCTTCAAAAGATTGTGGGCCAGAGTAAGTGGCTTGTTGAAACCAATCATCCACCCAGTTACCGGCATATGATGTGCCGCCAAAAAGCAAAGGCACAAAACAAGAAAGAAGTAAAAATAATGTAGGAATAAGTGTTTTTTTCATCAACCCCTCCGGTTTTTAGCCTATTTAAAACTATCTCTCAATATTTTGGAACATTGGAACAATTGCTGTATTTTTGGTTTCAGGGTCAAGAGCACTGCCCAAATTATATCCCCGGGTCAAGAACTGAGACGGTGTCGTTTCGCCCCGCATGTATCTGATTGCCCTATAGAGAGATTCCTCTAACATATCGACACTTGTAACACCTGTCGATATAGGCATAAAGTCACCGGTGTTTTTATATACGAGCAAAAGCGTAGGCACTATAGTTATGTTAAACCTGTAACCGGCCTGCGGTTCTTCTTCTATATTTACCGGTTTGATGTCCCACCCGTATTTATTAATAAAATACTTAAGTATTCCGGTTTGAGCCTGACAGAACTCACATGTAGGTCTTATAAAGTATGCAAGGGCAAAATCTTCCCTTGATGAGGCGATGATTTGCTCAATTTCATCGTTTTTGACTTTATATAAAGCGTCGCTGGTGTATTTGTACTTGGATTATATGACACTGTTGAATATTCAGGGTGCATCTGCATTACAAGCATGTACGAGGCGGCAAACGCAGCAGCCTTTTTCCTTGCCACATCCTGTGCGGCAATATAATTAAGCAGATTGTCAGGAGTGGGGGTTGCTACGGCGTCCTTCTTTGTATCCTCTATAAACTTTTTCAGTTCATCTGCAGTCATCAACCACGGATCGGGCTTATTTATATAATTTGGCTGTGCTTGCGCCTTTTCTTCTTCTTTTTTTTCTTCTTCTTTACTTTCTTCTATTGGGTCTTGATACCAATACCAGCCGCTGGCCTTACCTTTATGATAGCTATTAGCGCTTTGGTCTTTTTTATCTTCAGATGAAACTTTCTTGTCTGCCCCTGCCGATGCGTTAAACAGGTTTGCAGGCAAATCTCCTGCATGGCAAAGGGATGCAAGAAACATGGTAAAAAGAGCGATAATTGAACTTTTTTTAAAAAAACCGAATATTTTGTTTTTAAATGCACCTGTGTTTTTCACACTCTCCAAAAAACCGCCGATTTCTTCACCATCAAGGATTGAATTCTTCCCCCTTTTAAAACCTTTAACTTTAAAAGTGGTTTTGTATTTTTCCAGCATCCAACCTCCCGAATCGTCTCTTGAAACTACTTCCGATTGAGGTTCTGCAAAATAAGGCAATTTCTTTTCTCCAATTATTTGCAAAAACTGGTCATAAATGCCCTTCAATCTCCAATCTATCCTGTAATCGTTAACAGTAACCCCATGCAAGACGCTGTCACCCTTAAGATAAAAGACCGCCCTTGCAATACAGGTCCTGTGGTTGCCATCATCTCCTCCCACATATAAATCTCCGCCATCTATGCTGTTATAATACATGACGGGTTCCTTATTTCCGGTCTCGTAATAGTATCCGGGGTTTTCCTCTTGAAGTTTGAGATTTAGCCCCATCCTTTTGCCCTTTTCAAGGAATTCAATCCACGTAAAACCTGCGTAGTCCGGGTGTTGAGTGCCCACAACCCTGAAAACATTAACAGAGGCTTTGGAATGCCAGTAATGCTCTTTAACAAAAGGCCATAATTTTTGAGAAAAAGCGTTACCCCACCTCTCAATTTTTCTTTTAATGATATCTGGGTTGGCTGTCTTTATATCTTTTATAAGTTTGTTGTCTTGCATGCTTACCTTTTCACCTCGGTCCTTTGTTATTTGCTCAGCAAACTTAGAATATCGGCAACAATCTGCCCGCAATCCTGTTCAATTCAACAAACCCAAAATATCTGGAGTCGTAACTATCCTTAAAATGTTCGCCGCTGCCCTCTACGAAAAACATTCCTTTGGGTATTTTCCCGTTATAAATAAAGTTATTAAGTTTTTCGCCCTTCAGGGAGTATTCCTTTGCTTTGCCGATATTTACCCCATTGCAAAAATATTCTCTGTCTATAACAGTCAGCATATCTTCAGGCGCGCAGGCAATTTGTTTAGACAGCATGGCATTGCCGTGGTACTTATCCTTATTTAAACGGAACATAATATAATCCCCCTTTTTAGCAGATACAGGCGAGAGTTTGAAAAAGAACCTGTAATCAAGGGATTGTGTGGATGCAAAGACTACCATTTGGGCAATAAGCCCTACAATAAGCGAAAAGGCAAGCAGTGCTATCATAGGTTTGTATTTTTTGAGCTTCTCTTTGTATTTCTCTAGCCGTGAAGCTGTGGAAATAGTGTCTTCTGTGCGCATAATTACCCCCCACCCTTTTGCTGAACCCGAGCTTTCCGGACCATAATCCCAAAACACGATCAATTTTGTTTAACACACGTTCCAAAAGAGTCACGAATTTGGCCTCCTTATTTTTTAGTTTGGGTCTTATCCAGTTATTCAAGATAAAAGCTTCCCCTAATCTTCTTTATGAGATGGGGAAGCGAATCAGTTTTTGCTTCTTTATTTATTATTTCTATTGCTCCATCAATAGACGTATCTCCGTAAACCACATAGTAACTATCGTCCACAGGGGTAATATCATAATTATCTGCCGCCGCTCCCCTGTCATAAACAATCGCCGGCACATTATCTATGTTGAACCGGCTGAAAAGGCGGGGTTCAATCATAATATTAGCTTTATATGTTTCACATTTTTCTTGTTTACACTCTTTATCATTAACAACTATAATCTTTCTTACAAAATCGAGGGTGGGATGCATCTTTTTCATACCGTCAACAAAACCCCGCATTACCATCGTAATATTTTCTTCTTGTAGTATGTTCATAGCAGATGCATAGTTTCGAAGCGTCGCTATAGGGACAGAAGAAGAAATGAATATATAAACCCTTTCACCTTCAGCCAGAATCTTTTTACCTTCCACAGTGTCTAAATCTTCATTACCTTCGTTTCCCTCTTGTTTGTCTTTTATAATCTTTTTTTTCTGAAACTCTTCTATCTCCTTTGCGCCGGAGAATATGCCGCCTTTTCCCGTAAGTCTGTTGATTTCATCCTGAACTTTCTTGCTCATATCTTTAGGGATAGCCTGTTTTGCCTTTTCCATTATTTCGGGATTATGGGTAATAGCCTTCCTGTCTATTTTTCTTCCTCCCGCTTCTATTTCTTCAGCGGAGGCAATAGAATATGTGAATATTATGCTCCCTGCTACAGTTGTAAACAATAGGGATAATACCCCAAAAAGCAAGTAATTATAAAAAGTGGTCATGAGCGTAACTCCTCTGTTCAAAATGCGCAGCAATTCCTGATTCTGTAAAGTGTCCATATGAAATTCTCTCCTCCTATTGGAGGGTTTTTACCTATATTCCATAATAGTCCTGTTGTTCCTATAGAACGGGCTATATAATCTTTTATGGGATAAGATATATGCATCTTATAATTGCCCTTTATCCAGATTGGCGTCGGGATGCAGCTACATTCATACACATTAGTGTCGCAGACAAGAAGCTCTCTTGAAAGTTTATATAGCATTCTTGCAGCAAGACCCGCATTAGCATTTAATACGTTTGACGTGCCTATAGAACCAGTCAGGGGGTATGCGCTACCCCACGAGCCCATACACCAGAACGGGCTAAAAGACATGCCGGCTGCGCTGCCGATACTGTCTGCAATACACGCAAGGGTTGCTATTGGGTTTGCAAAAAGAACGTTCTCCGGGGTTAATATAGCCGCAAGGCTGTCATCCTGCCACATTGCATCTACTTCTGTAATATAAGCCAAATCAAAGCCGCTGCTTTCGAAACATACGCTATCAGTTATTATTTCCAACATTGACCATACGGGGAATATATAATAGTGTGCCTGAGCAAAAGTGAAAGGGTGTCCTGTAGCAGCAGAATCGGTAGTACCGGCTAGTGTGGGGGGACCTGAGCCGAACGACGAGGAGATCCCAACCGACAAAAAACATCCAGGGTCTTTGACGGTTTCTATTAATCTGGCCGGTTCCCAAAAGCCTATAGTAAAGCCTACGCGGTTAACTGGATATGCGGGGCATGTGCAAATAGGGTCATTTGAATAAATATTGGTAGAAACTCCATCCGTGCCGGGTGCAATTTTGACGCCGGCAACATATAACGGGTATATGGAATCCCACACAGCCAAGTCCAACATGTTTGCTCCTGCTGTCGGGCATACTGCCCAAACTTGCTTTAAAGGCAGTAAAACAACAAAAACAAGTAAGCTAGCTGCCGCTACTTTTCTCGACATTATCATTTTTTTTAACATCAAACTCAATTACCTCCATTTTACTCTCATTCCTTTTTATGACAGATGGTGTGCTGTTTAGTCTGAACCTGTTGGATATCTGGGTTGTCAGGTAAAATACAGCTATCTTAAGTCTGTCAGAAAGACTTATCCACTCTCCGTCTGTTATAAGGAGAGTTATGTTAGTCCCCTTTTCTGTATAATATTTTGATTCTACAAACCATTTTATTTCATCTTCGTTGGCGCCGTTTATCACCACAATGGTTTTATTAAAAGGAACATAATCAAGGGGATTAAATGTAAAACCCTTTGGGTATAAAATTCCTCCTTTTCCGTCAGGAATATCAAAATCAAGAGTATAGATCATATCCACATCAAAGATTCTGTCTTCTGTTGCCCTTTTGAGAGTTGCCAGATTATGCGGTTTATAAGACTTTACTTTTCCCGCTATTTGGTTTTTGTACTTAGTTACTAAGAACTAACATGACAAAGCCTCATAAAATTGCATATGCACAGGAAGGGGCATGGAAGAAACTTTTAACAATATGCGGCATTTTCTGCAATCTCCTCATTACGCGTTTAACCGTATTTTTGAGTTCAGCCTT
>JACRNJ010000026.1 GCA_016219285.1 Deltaproteobacteria bacterium | reverse complement strand
CTCGGTTTACATTTCTTACCGTTGCCTTGTGCAACATGGGTGTATTCCTCCTTTGTTTTATTTTGCTGATAATACATGGAGAATACACCCTCTTTTTTTATGGTTCAATGAATTTACACAGAGAAGTTTACATTACCGGGGGGGGGTAATGTATTGACTTATGCAAAAAAAAAGCATATTATTTCGGCGTTGATTTATGTGATGAGGCCGAGTTGAATTATGAGCCTTATAGTATGAATGGAAATGCTGTTGATTAGGAGGTCTAACGGGGTGAAAATACGGAAGGCTGTATTTCCTGCTGCCGGTTTCGGAACCAGATTTTTACCTGCCACCAAGGCGATACCCAAGGAGATGCTTCCTCTTATAGACAAACCTTTAATCCAATATTCAGTGGAAGAGGCTAAGATGTCTGGGCTTGAAGATGTAATCATAGTAACTGGAATGGGCAAGACCGCTATTGAAGACCACTTTGATGTGTCTTTTGAATTGGAGATACTATTAAAGGAAAAGAACAAGGCAGATATATTAAGGATGGTTGAGGAGGTGTCAAATCTGATACATTTCTCCTATACGCGGCAAAAGAAGCCATTGGGTTTAGGCCATGCTATTCACTGTGCAAAGAATCTTGTTGGCATAGAGCCGTTTGCTGTTTTCCTTAGCGACGATGTGATAGACGCAAAGACCCCGGTTATGAAACAGATGCTGAAAGCCTTTGAACAATACCCTTCTACCATATTGGCAGTTCAACGTGTTCCAATGAAAGAAGTGCATCACTACGGCATCATAGAGGCAAAGAAAATCGGGCTGAGGTTCCACAAGGTTATTGATATGGTAGAAAAGCCGCTTCCGAAAGATGCGCCTTCAAATCTGGCAATCATAGGAAGATATATCCTTATGCCTGAGATATTCGGTATCCTGGAAGAGACTAAGCCTGGCAAGGGCGGAGAGATTCAGCTTACCGACGGGCTTAGATTGCTTTCCAAAAGACAGCCTATATATGCTTATGAGTTTGAAGGGGACAGGTATGACGCTGGCGATAAACTAGGTTTTCTAAAAGCCAATGTATGTTTTGCATTAAAGAATCCAAACATAAAAAAGGAATTTGGAAAATTTCTAAAGGGACTTAAGTTTTAAAAATATTGCAAATTGCAGATTGAAAAATGCAAAATATAAAATTGTGGATATTTTATTTACAATTTAAAATTTGCAATTTTCATTTTGCACTTTGCAATGGAGCGAAGCGACATGGCAAAGATAACAAAAAAAGAGACAGCATGTCAGCCTATTTCTAAAGATAACAGCATGCTTTTCCAATATCTATACGAAGAGGCAGAAAAAATTATTTCACACAATAATGTTGCCATAAACCACACCCCTGTTGTTGATATGTTTTCAACACATGACAGCATAATAATAGAAATTGAACTGCCGGGTGTAAGACAGGACGAGGTAGATATTTCCATATTGCGCAGCACCCTTACCATACGAGGCCTTAAGTATGAGTGTTTTGACGAAAAGAAGGTAAATTTTGTCTGCATGGAACGCAGCTTTGGAAGGCTTTTTAGGGTTATAGATATTCCATACCCTGTTGACACAAGCGTAATAAAAGCAGTATTTAGAGACGGTTTGCTGACTATTACCCTGTCTAGGATTGAGGAAAAGCGCGGCGTGCCGAGGAAGATTAACGTAGAATCGTAAAAAAAGCTGACAGCTTATTGTGGAGGAAATAGTGAGCGACGAAAAAGAAAAACAGGAACAAAAAGAAGAACAGCTTGTAATTCCAGATACCCTTCCCTTATTGCCGGTAAGGGATATAGTAATCTTCCCTTTTATGATAGTTCCGTTATTTGTTGGAAGGGAAAAGTCCATAAATGCTGTGGATATGGCCCTTACAAAGGAACGTCTTGTTTTCCTGTCAACACAGAAGGATATTTCCAATGAAGAACCTGGAACTAACGACCTTTATAAGACAGGGACGGTTGGAATTGTTATGAGGATGCTAAAATTGCCGGACGGCCGGGTGAAGGTGCTTGTTCAGGGACTTACAAGGGCGGTTATAAAACAGTATGTCCATGAAAGGCCAAGCTATATTGTTTCCATTGAAAAGGTTAAAGAAAACCCTGTGCTGCAGCCAAGTCTTGAGATAGAGGCAATGATGCGGAATATAAGAGACCAGCTTGAAAAGCTTGCCTCGCTGGGCAAGGCCATCTCTCCGGAGATTATGGTAATAATGGAAACCGTGAATGAGCCCGGAAGGCTGGCGGATATTGTTGCCGCAAATCTTGGTCTCAAGGTTGAGGATGCCCAAATCATACTGGAAATATTTGACCCCGTCAAACGGCTGGAAAAGGTGACTGAATACCTTGTAAAGGAACTTCAGGTTTCCACCATGCAGGCAAAGATACAATCGCAGGCAAAGGAGGAAATGGATAAAAGCCAGCGCGAGTACTATTTGAGGGAGCAGATGCGGGCTATAAAAAGCGAGCTGGGCGAATTAGAGGAAATAACTGAAGATATTGATGAAATGAGGAAAAAAGTTAAAAAGGCAAAGATGCCGCCCGATGTTGAAAAGGAGGCATTAAAGCAAACAGGCCGGCTTGAATCAATGCATCCTGATGCAGCGGAGTCTGCAATCATAAGGACATACTTAGACTGGCTGGTTGAACTTCCGTGGAGTAAAACAACAAAAGACACACTTGACATCAAAAAGGCTAAAAAGGTTCTGGATGAGGACCACTACGACCTTGAAAAGGTAAAGGAAAGGATACTTGAATATCTTGCCGTAAGAAAACTTCACCAGAAGAGTAAAGGCCCCATACTTTGCTTTGTAGGCCCCCCTGGCGTTGGTAAAACCTCGTTGGGCAGATCTATAGCAAAGGCAATGGGCAGAAAGTTTGTGCGCATCTCGCTTGGCGGAATAAAAGATGAGGCCGAGATAAGGGGCCACAGAAGAACCTATGTGGGCGCCCTGCCGGGAAGGATAATACAGGGTATCAAACAGGCAGGCACAAACAATCCTGTATTTATGATGGATGAGATAGATAAAATCGGGACAGACTTCAGGGGCGACCCTGCCTCAGCCCTTCTGGAGGTTCTGGACCCTGAGCAGAACAATGCATTCAGCGACCACTATCTGAATCTTCCCTTTGACCTTTCAAAGGTTATGTTCATAACAACGGCAAATATGCTTGACCCTATTCCTGACGCGCTTAAAGACAGGATGGAGGTGCTGGAGCTTGCAGGTTATACCGAAGAGGAAAAACTTGAGATTGTAAAGAAGTATATAATAGAAAGACAGTTCAATGAAAATGGTTTAAGTAAAAAACTTATTGAAATAACTGATGATGCAATTAAAAAGGTAATATCGCAGTATACAAAGGAGGCGGGCTTAAGGAATCTGGAAAGGGAGATAGCCTCTGTTTGCAGAAAGGTGGCCCGAAAGGTTGCGGAGGGAGAAAAGATACAGACAACTGTTACTGCGAAAACCGTTGAGGAATATCTTGGCGTTCCCAAATTTATACCAGAGGCAGAGCGGGAAGAAGATGAGATAGGCGTTGCCACAGGCCTTGCGTGGACGCCTGTCGGAGGAGAAATCCTTTACATAGAGGCAACAACAATGAAGGGGAAAGGGAATCTTACGCTTACAGGCCACCTTGGAGAGGTGATGAAGGAGTCTGCACATGCGGCCTTAAGCTATGCAAGGAGCAGGGCAAAAGATCTCGGGCTTGCAGACGATTTTTATAAAGAGCTGGATATACACGTCCATGTGCCGGCAGGCGCAATTCCAAAGGATGGTCCGTCAGCAGGGATAACCATGGCAACCGCCCTGATATCAACGCTTTCAAGAACCCCTGTAAGCAAAGACATCGCGATGACAGGGGAGATTACCTTGAGGGGAAGGGTGTTGCCCATAGGCGGCATCAAGGAAAAGGCCCTGGCAGCGCTTAGGGCCAAAATAAGGACCATTGTAGTGCCGGAAAGGAATAAAAAGGATATTGAAGAAATACCAAAGGATATCCAGAAAAAGCTCAAATTTATTTTTGTGAAACATATGGATGATGTATTGAGAATAACATTAAAGAAAAAGGTGAAGGCGGTTAAGAAACCTCTTCCACTCATTGGCAAAAGGAGCATTGCAGTCGCAAGATAGTTGTGAAAACAGCTTGAGATTTTTGTTTCGATTATGCAAATAAAAGAACTTGGAGAACTCGCACTCATAAAAAAACTGGCTGAACAGTTTGCAACAAGTCATCCAAGGGTTATAAAGGGGATTGGGGATGATGCATCGGTTACCATACAGGATGAATCCCAATATCTCTTATGCACAACAGATACACTTGTCGAAGATATACATTTTTCCCTCAAGCACACACCTTTTTACAATCTTGGCAGGAAGGCTGTAAGCATATCGTTAAGCGACATTGCGGCAATGGGCGGGACCCCCACTTTTCTGCTTGTCTCAATAATCCTTCCGGCTAGCGTCACAATAGATTTTGTAAATCTTCTTTATAGAGGAATAAAAGAAAAGGCAGAAGAGTTTGACGTTAAACTTATTGGCGGCAACACATCGTCTTCTCCTGACAAAATAATAATCAGCACGACGATGCTTGGCGAGGTTTTTAAAGACCGTGTTATATTGAGAGAAGGTGCCTCGGTTGGAGATAATATATATGTAACAGGCCGCCTTGGAGATTCTGCCCTGGGTATGAAGATATGGAAAGAGAAAGGCGATAACATAATAACAGACCCATTTTTAAAGGATGCAGTGATGGCGCATATAGACCCTTGTCCACGGGTAAGGGAAGGGATAAAAATTGCCGAAAAAAAGCTTGCAACCGCAATGATTGATATTAGCGACGGCCTGATTTCAGATTTAAGGCATATTGCGGAACAAAGCGCGGTAGGGGCAAAGGTATGGGTTGAAAAAGTACCAGTCTCTACTGGTCTTAAAAGGTGGATATTAGACCATCCTCAGGATATAATGTTGGCCTTAAATGGAGGAGAGGATTACGAACTCCTGTTTACCGCTTCAGATAAGGATGCTCCTAAGTTAGAGACCGTATCAAGGGAATTGGATATCGCAATTACACATATTGGCGAAATAGCGCCGAAGATAAACGGTGTAAATGTATTAAATGAGAAGGGTGAGGCGCTTAACCTCGCCATAGAAGGATTTGAACACTTCAAGCAAAGACAGGAATAGGTAGAGATGGAAAAAGATGGCTCAAGTCTTGTGATACTGGTGTCCAGCATCGTAAGCGGCCCAAGAAACAACAATCGGAGTTACTATTCTTGGAGACGGCAGACCTGTGTTTCTTATTGATCCGGCTGCGCTTATTACTGCAGGTTGAGGCAGAGATATGTAAAATATTTCACATTTACTCTACCGATGTCTTTACCTAATATCTTTAACCTATGAATATTGAAAAACTAAAGAAACTAATAGGCAATATTAAAAAAGGGAGAATAGATATACCTCAGGCGTTAGAGGCATTAAAGATGCTCCCTTTTGAGGAGATGGAATTTGCCACATTGGACACCCACCGTTCTTTGCGGCAGGGCTTTCCAGAGGTAATACTTGGGCAGGGCAAGACCGCGGCACAGATTATAACAATAATAAAAAGGATGAAGGATAAAAAGGAGAATATCCTTGCAACAAGGGTAGATGTGGTTAAGGCAAAGGCTATAAGGAAGGTTGTTCCTCTGGCGGTATACAGTGAAGTTGCAAGAACTTTATTTATAAAATCCCATCCCATAAAAATAATAGGCAAAGGGTCTATTCTGGTTATATGCGCGGGCACATCAGATATACCTATTGCCGAAGAGGCTGCTATAACGGTAGAGGTCATGGGCAATAAGGTGGATAGATTATATGACGTGGGTGTCGCAGGCATCCACAGATTGCTTCATAAAAAGGAAAAAATACTCTCAGCCAATGTCCTGATTGTAGTTGCCGGCATGGAAGGGGCGCTCCCGTCTGTGGTTGGCGGTTTGGTTTCAAGGCCGGTTATAGCGGTTCCGACAAGTGTTGGCTACGGCGCAAACCTCGGCGGGCTTACAACCCTCCTTGCCATGCTTAACTCATGCGCGGCAGGTGTTACTGTAGTTAATATAGATAACGGTTTTGGCGCAGGATATGCGGCGAGTTTGATAAACAGGAAGTGACACTTCCTAAAAAGTCCATCTGCCCCGATGCAACATCGGGGCGGCTTCTGTACTCAACATATCTGTAGCTTGCCCGACCCAACCTTCTGTTGGGCGCACCATGGGCGTTTTTGAAAGCGCCGATAAATCGGCAGACTACAATTATCTTACATCTGGAGCTTTTTATTTTGCCGTCTATTTTTGGAATTCTTACTAAAGTATTGAGGGGTTGCGTTGAAAATAGCGTATTTTGACTGCTTGTCAGGCATAAGCGGCGATATGGTTGTTGGGGCATTGATTGATTCGGGTCTTGCTATAAAAATCCTGCAAAGAGAGCTTGAAAAGCTGGCCATAAAAGATTATTCCGTATCTGCCTCAAGAGACGAGCGGCACCACATAGTTGGCATCAATTTCAAGATTAGATTCAAAGAATCCTGCCATCATAGAACATTCACTGGTATAAAAAGTCTTATCAATAAAAGCAAACTCTCTGCAAAGGTTAAAGAATTAAGCGCTGCCATCTTTCTTAATCTTGTAAAGGCAGAGGCAAAGGTTCATGGCTGCAAAATTGACGAAGTTTATTTTCATGAAGTTGGGGCGATAGACTCAATTGTGGATGTAGTCGGAGCAGCCATTGGCATTGAGCAATTGGGTATAGAAAAGATATATTCCTCGCCTTTACCACTTGGTTCAGGCTGGGTTGAGACATCCCACGGAAGAATGCCAGTGCCTGCGCCTGCTACTCTGGGGCTTTTAAAAAACGTGCCGGTTGTTTCATCTCCTGTTGCATCGGAACTTACAACTCCGACAGGGGCTGCCATAATGAAAACGCTGGCGCAAGGTTTTGGCAATATGCCAAATATGAAGATACAAGGCACAGGTTACGGTGTGGGAGATAAGAATTTCAAGGAAATTCCGAATATATTGAGGCTGGTGATTGGTGAAGAGTTGATATCAAGCATAGGCGGGTTTGACCATGAAAAACTTCTTGTCATTGAAACTAATATAGATGATATGAATCCACAGATATACGAGTACATTATGACAAGACTTTTTAAAAAGGGCGCCATTGATGTATTCCTGGTGCCAATACAGATGAAAAAAAACAGGCCTGCCGTGCTTTTGAAAATCCTGTGCCGTGAAAACAAAAAGGATGTCATAATGGATGTGCTTTTTGAGGAAACAACAACTATTGGCATTAGGGTATACAATGTTGACAGATGCTGTCTTGAGAGGAGTATAAAAGAGGTCTCAACGTCTTACGGAAATGTTAGAGTCAAAGTGTCTCAAAGGGGTGGCAAATCAATAAACATCCAACCAGAATACGAGGATTGCAAAAAGGTAGCAGAAAAGAAAAACGTGCCTCTGAAACAAGTGATGAATGCAGCGCTTGAGGCAGGCTATAACTTAAAGAAAAGGGGGTGAAAACCGTGGCAGCAAAGAAAAAAGCGACAAAGAAAGCAACAAAGAAGACAGCAAAAAAGGTAAAAAGGTCTTCTTGCAAAAGCTGTTAGGCAGGTGGCTTCGGGATAAGGACAAATTTCTGCCTAAGAGAACCCTTGCCATAAGCAGGCGGGGGTTCTCTAAAATAGTATGGAACTTAAAACAGAAAACAAACCCATTGCCATAGTGCTTGTAAGCGGCGGCATGGACAGCCTTGTTGCCGCTGCTATTGCCAGTCTTGAACATGAGACGGCATTTTTGCATCTCAATTATGGACAGAGGACGGAAAAGCGAGAACTCAAGGCATTTAATGACATTGCAGATTTCTACAAGGTTGAAAAAAGGCTTGTTGTTGATGTTAAGTATCTAAGAGAGATTGGCGGCTCAGCGCTTACCGATGAGAGGATTGAAGTCCCTGCCCACACACCGCATCCCATACCCCACATCCCGATAACCTATGTTCCTTTCAGGAATGCCCATTTGCTTTCAATTGCAGTATCATGGGCAGAGGTAATAGGCGCAAAAAAGATTTATATAGGCGCTGTGGAAGAAGACAGCTCGGGCTATCCTGACTGTAGGGAGGTTTTTTATAAGGCATTTGAAAAGGCAATAGATGCAGGCACAAAGCCGGAGACAAGAATAGAAATAATAACGCCGCTCATTCACATGAAAAAGTTGGCAATTGTGAAAAAGGGGATGGAGCTTAATGCGCCATTTCATTTGACATGGTCATGCTACCTCCCCCCTTATCCCCTTTTTCTGGGGACAGATTTGAAATCTGTCCCCACAGGGGGACATGGGGAGGTGGCATGCGGCGAATGCGATTCGTGCAGATTAAGGCTTAAAGGGTTTAGAGAAGCAGGAGTGGATGATCCGATACCGTATAAGTAGATATGGTTTTTTATCATTTGAAGCTTTTAACCTCAACCTTGTATTGCAGTTTTCTATATGCTATAAAACTTTTCCTATGCAAGAATCTAAAAAGGCATTTGAAAGGTATTTATCCGTAGAAAGGAATGCGTCGCGTTATACGATAGAAAATTATATAAGAGATATAACGCAATTGGAGTGTTTTCTTAAAGATGAGAAACTTTGCCTTAATAATAAAGAAGTAGATATCTATCAGACAGATAAGAATGCAATCAAGTTGTTTTTAGGATATTTGCATAAAGATCATAAAAAGTCATCTATTCTTATGCAACAATACATCCAAAAAGTTGAAACCCTTTTAGAGGCATTGCCTTACATAAGGCAGTTCTATGACAAAACCATTGTCATAAAATACGGCGGCCATGCAATGGTGGAAGAGCGGCTCAAACAGAGCTTTGCCAGAGACATCATCCTAATGAAATATGTTGGGTTCAACCCTGTCATTGTCCACGGCGGCGGCCCGCAGATTGGAGAGCTTTTAAAAAAGCTCGGCAAAGAGTCCCGTTTTGTAAAAGGCATCCGTGTTACTGACAGTGAAACAATGGATGTTGTGGAAATGGTTCTGGTTGGAAAGGTAAACAAAGAGATTGTGAGACTTATCAACCATTACGGCGGAAAGGCTGTTGGTTTAAGCGGCAAGGACGGCGGGCTGATAAAGGCAAAAAAGCTAAAAACCAAAGGCGGTTGGTGTCGGTGATGACGGCAAGACATACAACATAAATGCAGATATTGTTGCGGGGAGTATTGCGGCAGCCCTTAAAGCCGAAAAGCTTATACTTCTTACTGATGTGCAGGGGGTTCTGGATAAGAATAAAAGACTTATATCTGTGCTCAATGTTGCAGAGGCAAAAAAGCTAATTAAGAACAAAACCGCAACCGGCGGCATGATTCCAAAATTAGAATGCTGCCTTGATGCCTTAAAAGGCGGCGTATCCAAGGCGCACATCATTGACGGCCGCATTGAACATGCAGTGCTCCTTGAGGTGTTTACGGACGCAGGGGTGGGGACGGAAATCTACAAAAGTTCACGCTGAAAAATACCCATCTGCGGCGTTGTCGCTGCGACTTATGCGCTCAACCCTTGACAAAGCTGTCCTTGTCCAAAGCCAAGGGCTTGCCTTTGGCAAGCCACAGATTTGTCAAGGGTCAACATACCTGTAGTTTGCCCATTATTTATGGGCGTTTTTAAAAGCGCCCATAAATGGGCAGACTACAATTACCTTATGCATCTGGACGATTTTTGAGCGTGAACCATGAAAGATTATGTCTTTGCATTAAGAAATTATGTTAGCTATAGCCGAAAAAAATTGGACAATAAAAAAAGCCCTTTCATGGGCAGAGGATTATCTCGTGCAATACGATGTCCCTGATGCGAAAGCAGAGACGGAGTATCTTATCGCTCATGCGCTGAATTGCAAAAGGAGCGGGCTTTATCTAAATTTCAATCAGGCGGTTGATTCTTATG
>JACRNJ010000025.1 GCA_016219285.1 Deltaproteobacteria bacterium | reverse complement strand
GAATATCTACAGTTTCATCATCTACAGGCTGCCTTCTGGCATCTCCTCTTTTGATGTTTAAATATGCGTCTAAATTGAATTTGATATGTTCAGGAACAGCAGCCCAAAATTCCGTATTTCTCTTTTCCATCTTTTTAAGATGCCGTTTAAAACAAATGAATGGTCTTTGTATCTTTTTATTGAAGTCTCTCGTAGGTTTAGTGCTTCCCATCAACCATATTGAAACAGTTTTAAGAATATGACTAAAACATACACTGAAAAAATCTCGTATGTTAATATCTGTTTCCCTGCTGATTCTGGCAAGGATCATGCCCAATTCTTCTTTAACCGCTGGCTTGAACCAATAATCTATTCTTTCAATATTAGTTTCTGGTATATATGGTTTTATTGATGTAGAAAACAGTGTTTCTGATTCTAAAAAAGACAAATCTGCAAGCAGTTCTTCTGTTTTCTCTCTGAGTATGACAGGGTTAATAGGAGTGCTTTTTACTTTTGTAATTAATTCAGAAATATAATTTATATCAGTTCCACTGGTTTTATATCCCCTGCTTATTGCACACGCAATTGTTGTCCCACTCCCCATAAAAAGGTCATTAACATGAGGCTCTTTTATACCGATAAGATACTCATCAAATAATCTCTCTACGAGTTGAGGAATAAACTTTGCTGGATAGCGGTGATAGCAATGGGTTAGTTTTGATGTATCGCTTGGTTTGTATCCAGCAAAAGACCAGTCCTTATCAATATCTTTAGATTTAAATAAATCAATTACTTCAGAAGGAGCATGTAATTTATCTTTCCTAATATCGTGTTTGCTTAATAGAGATGTAACCATCAGATTTGTTGTCATGTTATCTATTTAAGATTATTAGACCTTGTTTTTCCATACGATAAATAGTAGCTGGACTTATTCCGAGATATTTGGCTGCTTCTTTAGTCGTATAGGCAGTTTTTTCTTCCATAGGAATGCCTCCAATAAAGTTTTAATACATTGTCAGGACATTATAACACCAATCACCATTTGTCAATATTTTAGAAACTAATGATAAGTAGTTTAGAAGTTGTCTTTGAGAAATATGCCGTATATGCTATTATTAAAAGCTGATGGTTAAAAAATTGTTTTTAAATTTTCAGATACAAACGCAAGATTTGAGTCAAAGACAAGGAAAAGTTGGCTGGACAAAACGGAGCATACTCTTTTACGTATGTGAGTATTTGGACAGGCAGATTTGACACAGTATTTGGCCAAAGATTGCGTTTGAGGTGTTATGGACACATTCAAACTCACAACTCAATTCACCCCCAAAGGCGACCAGCCAATGGCGATTAAGGCGCTGACAGAGGGGATAAAAAAGGGCGCAAGACATCAGGCGCTTCTTGGGGTTACCGGCTCCGGCAAGACATTTACCATAGCCAATGTTATTGCCAATGTGAATAAGCCGACGCTTGTGCTGGCCCCGAATAAAACCCTGGCAGCGCAGCTTTTTGCAGAGTTAAGGGAGCTTTTTCCTGAGAATGCAGTTAATTATTTTGTCTCCTACTATGACTACTATCAGCCGGAGGCATATGTGCCGACAACAGATACATATATAGAAAAAGATGCTTCAATAAACGATGAGATAGATAAGCTCCGTCATTCTGCAACCCATGCGCTGCTTACGAGAAATGATGTGATTATTGTCGCATCTGTGTCATGCATCTACGGCATAGGTTCGCCGGAAGATTATGGAAGCATGCATGTATATGCAGAAAAGGGCATGGATACGCAGAGGGATGAGGTTTTGAAAAGGCTTGTGGAGATTCAGTATAAGAGAAACGATTATGATTTTTACAGAGGCACATTCAGGGTAAGGGGGGATGTGGTTGAGATATTTCCTGTGTATGAGGCAGAAAGGGCGATAAGGCTTGAGTTTTTTGGCGACACCATAGAGACCATATCAGAGATCGACCCGCTTAGAGGCAAGGTTGTTCAGAAGCTAAATAAAGCGCTCATCCATGCTGCAAGCCATTATGTGACAACAAGGGATAATCTCAAAAGGGCAATGGACAGCATAAGAGAGGAATTGCTGGAAAGACTCAAGATATTAAAGACTGGAAATAAACTGCTGGAGGCGCAGAGGCTTGAGCAGAGGACAATGTATGACCTTGAGATGATTGAGGAGATGGGATATTGTTCCGGCATAGAGAATTATTCAAGGCATCTCTCCGGCAGGCTGCCCGGTGAGCCGCCTTATACACTCATTGATTATTTTCCATCAGATTTTCTTTTTGTTGTTGATGAAAGCCATATATCCATACCGCAGATTGGCGGTATGTATCATGGAGACAGGTCGCGAAAACAGACGCTTGTTGAATATGGATTCAGACTGCCATCTGCCCTTGATAACAGGCCTTTGAAGTTTGAAGAATTTGAGAAAAGGGTAACGCAGGCGATATATGTCTCTGCTACGCCTGCAAATTATGAGATGGAAAAGGCAAAGGGGCATGTTGCAGAGCAGATTGTAAGGCCAACAGGGCTTATGGACCCTGAAATAGATATCAGGCCTGCAAAAACACAGGTGGATGACCTGCTCGGTGAAATACGGAAGAGGGTTGAGAAAAAAGAAAGAGTTCTTGTAACAACACTTACAAAGAGGATGGCAGAGGATCTGACGCGGTATTACGCTGATTTGGGTTTAAGGGTAAAGTATCTGCACTCGGATATTGAGACCCTTGAAAGGGTTGAGATATTAAGGGCATTGAGGCTTGGCGAATTTGATGTGCTGATTGGTATAAATCTCCTGAGAGAGGGGCTTGATTTACCGGAGGTATCGCTGGTAGCTATTCTGGATGCAGATAAGGAAGGGTTTCTGCGCTCTGAAAGGTCTCTTATCCAGACCTGCGGCAGGGCTGCAAGGAATGTAAATGGACAGGTTATTATGTATGCAGATGATGTAACAGGCTCTATGCAAAAAGCCCTTGGTGAAACAAACAGAAGGCGAAGGCTTCAGGCAGAATATAATAAGAAAAACAATATTACGCCAGAGACAATCAAAAGCTCAATAAAAGATGTTTTGAGTTCTATCTACGAGGCAGATTACTATACTGTGCCTGTTGTGGCTGAAAAGAAAGAGGAGTATATACCGCCGCATGAACTGCCGTCTATAATAAAGGCGCTGCGCAAGGAAATGCAGGAGGCTGTAAAGAAACTGGATTTTGAAAAGGCGGCAGAACTGAGAGACAGGATAAAGGAATTGGAGGATATGGAAGTCATGATAGGATAGAATAACTGCTAACTGCCGGTGTATGTCATTATCCCTTTACGCACCATCATCACGCCTATTGCGGCAAGAACAAGGCTTGCCAGCTTTGATATCGCTATGGTCCCTGATTTTCCCAGCAGACGATTTATTGGCTCAGAAAGCAAAAACACAAAGCCTGCAATGATAATGTTAATTACCGTGGCAGAAACTGTGGGGATAGCGCCATATTCATCAATAAGAAGCATGGTGGTTACCAGAACCCCTGGCCCAACAATCATAGGAACCCCCAGAGGCACAACGCCGAGAGTTTCACTGTATTCAATACGGAATCGTTTTTCAAATGTCATTATATCCCTTAAAGATAAAGCGAAAAGCAGAGTTCCGCCTGCAATCATGAAATCAGCAATTGTAATTCCAAGAAGGTTAAGAACTGCTTTGCCAATTGCAAGAAAGATAAGGGCAACTGCCGTTGCAGTAATTACAGATTGTAAAATAATATGACGAATCTTAGAACGTTCCAATCCCTCAGTCAGTCCCATAAACATGGGGAGTACACCGAGGATGTCTACCGCCACAAACAACGGCACAAAGCAAAGCCAGAAGTTTTTCATTTTTATTACCTCAAGGGGGTTATCTTGGCTTTTTCAGCAAGGTTCATAGTATTTTAGATTTACGAATTACGATTTGGGATTTTAAATCGTAAATCTAAAATCTGAAATCGTAAATCAAAAAGCTCTTTCCACTACATAATCCGCCAGGGCAATAAGGGCAGCCCTTTCAAGATTTGGTTCAAAACTGCCGAGGTGGGTTTTTGCATCTTCCACATGCTGCCTTGCCTTGCCTAAAGTATAATCTATTCCCTTGTATTTTTTAATTAAACTCATTATAGATAAGAGTTGGGAATCTTTAAGGTCGTTGGCTTCTATTGCCGCAACTATTTCTTCCCTTTCTGCCCGTGTAGTGTTCTTCATGGTGTGTATCAGAGGAAGGGTTACTTTTCCTTCTCTTAAATCATTGCCAATGGTTTTGCCCAACTCTTCATTGCTTGATGTATAGTCCAAACAGTCATCTACAAGCTGAAACGCTATGCCTAAATCCATGCCGTATCTGGCAGCGGCGCTTTCTTTGTCCTGCAGCGCCTTTCCTAAAATAGCGCCTATGCGGCAGGAGGCTGATATAAGCGATGCGGTTTTGTTTGTTACAACAGCCATGTAATCTTTTTCTGTTACTTCTGCGTCACTACCTTTAAGAAGCTGCAGAACTTCCCCTTCCGCCATCTGTGTTGTAATACCGGATAGAATCTTAAGAATATGCAGGTCTCCATCATCTACTGTCAGGTAAAAAGACTTTGAAAAAAGGAAATCGCCGATAAGGATGCTTGCGCCGCTGCCCCAGAGTGTATTTGCAGCAGCCTTGCCTCTTCGCATATTGGCATTGTCGACAACATCATCGTGGAGCAGAGTGGCAGTGTGGATGAATTCAACAACTACAGCAAGCGGTATATGACGATTCCCTCGATGGCCGCAAAGTCTGGCAAATAAGAGCAGTAGTGACGGCCTGAGCCGCTTGCCGCCATTATTCAAGAGATATTCGCCAACTTTTTTTATGAGGTAGATATCTGAATCAAGATTTTTCTTGAATTCCAGTTCTACCTCTTTAAGGTCTTGTTTGATTATGTCGTAAGCCTCTTGGATATGCATAAAAATAAACAGGCTAATATTGAGGTTAAGAAAAAATACTTCCTCTCTTTTTTTGTATTACTCAACCTTAACCTTAACCTCACCGTTTTTTAAATATCCCTCCGCGCATCTTCTTGCAATATTCCTTACCCTTCCTATAAATCTTGTCCTTTCAGCCACGCTTATAGCGCCTCTTGCGTCAAGGAGATTGAATGTGTGGGAACTTTTCAGGCAGTAATCATATGCGGGAAGTGTCAATTCTTTTTCAAGGAGCCTCATAGCCTCCTTCTCATACATATCAAAGAGCTTAAACAGCATATCCGTGTCGGCCTCTTGAAAATTATAAAATGAATATTCAACTTCATCTCTATGATGGATATTGCCATATTTAATTCCCTTTGTCCATTCTATATCAAAGACGCTGTCAATACCTTGAAGGTACATTGCTATCCTCTCAAGGCCATATGTAAGCTCTCCTGAAACAGGTTTCAGCTCCATGCCGCCCGCCTGCTGAAAATAGGTAAACTGTGTTACCTCCATACCGTCCAGCCAGACCTCCCAACCAAGACCCCATGCGCCCAATGTGGGAGATTCCCAGTCGTCTTCAACAAACCGGATATCATGTTTTAATGGATTTATGCCGAGTTTTTTTAAGCTGTTGAGATATATATCCTGAATATTATCCGGCGATGGTTTAAGTATTACCTGAAATTGATAGTAATGCTGGAGTCTGTTCGGATTTTCGCCATAACGGCCATCAGAGGGGCGTCTTGAAGGCTCTACATAAGCAGCTTTCCACGGCTCAGGGCCAAGCACCCGTAAAAAGGTTGCAGGGTTGAAAGTGCCGGCGCCCTTTTCCATGTCGTATGGTTGATAAATGATACATCCTTGGTTTGCCCAGTATGTTTGCAGATTCATTATTATGTCCTGGAAATACATGGCTGCCCCCATTCCGTAAAATCCAAATTGTTTGAACTTCGAGCTTTGGGTTTTATTTGATATTTGAGCTTTGATATTTGAAACTTATTTTTTCTATAAACCTCTTGCTCTTCAATTCCTTACCCAATTGATACCTTAAGAAATCATCCATTACCAGTTTGCATTCTTTTGCCGCCCAATCCGGCATAGCTATTCTGTCTGCCTTGTCAATATCGGTCTTTGCTGCCAGGATAAGAAATTTTATTGCCCCTGGAGAAGCAAGTATCAGAGATTTTTCCTGCCCTCTGCAATTGGAACACAGTATACCACTTCTGGCAGAAGAAAAAAATATTCTGTTGTTATTTGTTGGAGTGTTTTTACATACAATGCACATTTCAAGATATGGCTGATAACCGAGTATAGACAACAGCCTCATCTCAAAGAGCATTACAATGGTTCTGATATGAGCCCCTGCATCAAGCATGATAAAAAATTTTAAAAGCAGTTCAAATGCCTTTCGGTTTTTTTGGCCTTCCATGGTCATTTCATTGAGCAGTTCAAGGCAGTAACTTCCAAAGGCGAGCCGGTCTATATCAAGCATAAGGTTGTCAAATCTTCTGACAGTCTCAGCCTGTTCAAGCATTACAAGTTCCCGCCCCTGTTTCTGAAAAAATAACAGCTTTATATACGAGAACGGCTCAAGATTATTCACAAATCTCTTTTTGCTTCTCTTGGCGCCTTTTGCAATGCCTTTGAGCTTTCCGAATTCCAGAGTGTAGAATGTTACTATTCTGTCGGATTCTCCGTAGTCCAATGAACTCAGGACAATAGCATCTGTTGTAAAATGACCTATCATATAGACAATTTGGAATTAAAAATTAAGAATTACGAATTTTAATGGCGCTTTTCTCAATAATTCTTAATTCATAATTCGTAATTGCTTTCAAAGCAGCCCGTATTTAATAAACACCGATGCAAGCCCCAGAAAGGAAAGGAACCCCCCCACATCGGTGCAGGTTGTAACAAATACCGTTGCTGACAGGGCTGGATCTGACTTATACCATTTCAGTATCAATGGAATAACCGTTCCGCTGAAACCTGCTATTACAAGATTGGCAATCATGGCAAGGAACAGAAGCAGGCCTATCATATAATTTACTCCAAAAAGGTAGGCCACAATAGCCGCTATAATACCATTCAAAATCCCGTTGGCAAAACCAACCATAACCTCTTTCATAAGCACCTTTTTTGCATATTTTAATTCCAATTCTCCGAGCGCCAGCCCTCTCACAACTACGGTTATCGTCTGTGTTGCCGCATTTCCACCCATGCCGGCAACAACCGGCATAAACACAGCCAGTGTGACAACCATCTGAATTGTATTTTCAAATACCTTTACCACGCTTGCTGCAATAAACGCTGTTGCAAGGTTTATAAGAAGCCATGGGAATCTCATCTTAAATGACCTTGATGGTGAGTCCAGAACCCTCTCGTCTGTATTGAGGCTTGCCATCTTGTAAAAGTCTTCAAAGATTTCCTCTTCTATAACATCCATGACATCATCTATGGTAATCCTGCCCAGAAGCTTTTCATCTTTATCTACAACAGGAAGGGTAACCGCATCATATTTCTGGAATATCCTGGCTACCTCTTCCTGGTCTGTATCAGCTAATACCTTAAGCGGTTTATTGTTCATAATATCTTTGACTGGCAGATGCGGCCTTGCAAAAATAAGCTTTTCCAATGGGACAATCCCTACAAGTCTTATTGAATCATCCACAACAAAGACATTATGAATATTGGATATCTCCTCACTCTTTGTCCGTACCTGCTCTATAGTTTCCTGAATAGTGGCGTCCTCATTTACCATCACCAGCTCGGTCTGCATTATGCCGCCGGCAGTATCTTCAGGATATTTGAGCAGCTTTTGAACCTCAGCTGATTCCTCCCATCCGATACCTTCAAGAACTGTCTTCGCCTCTTCCTGCGGAAGTTCTGCGATGACATCGGCGGCATCGTCCGTTGCCATCTCATCTACTATTTCTGTAAGTTCTGTCCTTGATATGGACGCAATGAGTTTTTCCCGTATATGCTCATCTACCTCCAAAAGCACAGCAGATGCCATTTGAGGCTCCAAGAGGCCAAAAGTGTAGATTGTTTCCTCTTCTTCAAGATTTGCAAGGAGTTTAGCAATATCAGACGGGTGAAGCGGGATGATGCAGTCGATTATAGCCGCATTATTTTTCTTTTGAATGAGGTCTTTTAATTCTTCAATATTATTTGCTTTGATATCGTCAGACATTTTAAGTTTTGCCTCAAAGAAAATCTGTTTGATTTTAAAAATTAGCATACCCTAAAAGACCAAGTCAATTCAAATAATCTGCGCAAACAATGCAATTGCACTACGGCAGAAAAAGGTGATAGGATTAAAAGGCTTAATGCCTATTTACAGCAATGAAACAATCAAGAATACTCACAGCTATCTTCCTATTCTCATTTTCAGCGCTTTCATACGAGATAATATTAACAAGGATATTCTCCATTTCTCTCTGGTATCACTTTGCATTTATGGTCATAAGCATAGCCATGCTCGGTATTGGTGCAAGCGGGACTGTTCTCTCCCTATATCCAAAAATCAAAGATCCATCAAAAATTGGTACCTATGGATTATTTCTTGGCGCAGGCGTATCTCTAAGCTATATAGTGTTTAATCAGATACCCTTTGACCCTGTGAGGCTGCAGTGGGACAGGATTCAACTTTTTTATATATGCCTCTACTATATAGCGCTATCCATACCGTTCTTCTTCTTCGGGCTAAGCATTGCAACTGCTTTTTCTTTTATAAGTGAAAAATCGGGGCTGCTCTACGGTGCAGACCTTCTTGGCGCCGGCACAGGCTCAATAGCCGCATTATTTTTGATGAGCATCATTAGCCTTGAAAAGGCTGTATTCTTTGTATCAGCTATAGCATTAACAGGCACATTCATCGTCGGGAGTTGGAAGGCGAAGATTATCTCACTGTTTCTGATTATGACAGCCGTTTCTTTTCTCATCATTCCTGGTTTTAGCGAAACGAGGATGTCTCCCTATAAAGGACTGCAGGTTGCCTTAAAATATCCCGGCGCAGAACACATAAAGACATATAACAACCCGTTCTCACGCGTAGACATATTTAAAAGCCCTGCTGTAAAATTTGCGCCGGGCTTAAGCCTTAAATATCTTGATGCGCTTCCGGAACAAATAGGCATTTCTATAGATGGAGGCGATACAAATGCCATTACTTATGCTGGCAATAGAGAATCACTCAGATTCCTCAGATACCTTCCCTCTGCCCTTATTTATGAGATTGGTAAAAAAGATGATGTGCTAATACTTGAGCCAAAAGGAGGATTGGAGGTATTATTGGCTGAGTATTATGGCTCAAAAAATATTTATAAGGTTGACTCCAACCCTCTTGCCATCAAAGTTATAAGGGATGATTTTAGGAATTTTTCTCGCGGCATTTACAGCCAAAATACTTTCCATGGTATGGGAAGGTCGCGGTTTAAATCAAGAGGCGGGCAATTTGATATAATTGACATCCCATTCATGGGGGCATCACCGTCAGGCTCCTTTGGAATCGCAGAGGACTACAGATTTACAGTGGAGGCATTTAAGGAATATCTCGGTTATCTGAAAAATAGCGGGGCATTAAGCATAAATCTCTTTATGCTTCCGCCTCCAAGAATGGAGCTAAGGCTTTTAAATACCATTGTACAATCAATGGAGGGGGTTGGCATAAATGATGTGAAACGAAATATTGTTGCGCTCAGAAGCTGGGGGACGATATGCATCATTGCCAAAAAGTCTCCGTTCTTTTCTGATGAGATAGAGGTTATCAAGAAATTTTCAAAGGAGAGACGGTTTGACCTGATATACTACCCTGGTGTAAAAGAAGAAGAAACAAATATCTATGTAAAAATGCCTTCAAGCGAATATTATAAAACATTTGAAAATATCCTTAACCGTGAAACGCGTAAAACATTTGAAAATAATTATCTCCTTGATATAAGGCCAGTAAGCGATGAAGCGCCTTTCTTTCATTATTATTTAAGACTTGAAAATATTAAGGCAATATATGAGATGATGGGTAAAAAGTGGAGCTATTTTATAGAGGAGGGGTATCTTCTTCCAGTAGTATTTATACAGGCGCTGGTTTTGAGCATTATTATCATACTTATTCCGGCTTTTTCGAAAAAGCGTGTCAGCGCTCCTTCAATGGCTGCTGTCCTTCCGTACTTTGCCTTACTCGGTCTTGCTTTCATGTTTGTAGAGATTTCTATAATCCATAAGATGATACTCCCTTTGGAAACCCCATCCTATGCAGTTGCAGCAGTCCTCACATCGCTTCTCATAAGCTCAGGCATTGGCAGCCTGCTTATCCATAGGTTTTCAATATTAAGGGAGGCACATATACTCATTGCTATCGCGCTGCTTATTATTATCTACAGCCTGCTTTTGCCGTCTGTTTCAACTCTCATCTTGCCATATTCAATGCAGTTTAAAATCGCATCCGTATGTACTATGCTCATGCCGCTTGGCATGCTCATGGGGATCCCATTCCCTCTTGGCCTGAAAATCCTTGGACAGAGAAACCCATCTCTCATCCCATGGGCATGGGCAGTCAACGGCTGCCTCTCAGTCCTTGCGCCGATTCTCACCATTATGCTTGCTATGGCGGTAGGCTTCAAGATAGTCCTATGGATAGGGGCGGGGGCATATCTGCTGGCATTTTTTACATTTCCTAATTTCCCTTCCCCACCTCTCCGATCATAGGCACAAATGCAACTGAAGTTATCTGCTCTAAATCAATCTCTCCTTTTGTTTTTGTTGCAAGTGTCAGGGTCTGATAATAAACAGTGCTTCCAAGTGGGATAATTAACCTGCCGCCTTGTTTCAACTGTTTTATCAATGGCGGAGGGATATGATTTGCAGAAGCAGTTATGATAATAGCATCAAAGGGGGCATATTCTTCCCATCCAAAGTATCCATCTGCATATTTAACCTTTATATTTTTATACCCCATTTCTTCAAACCTTTTTTCAGCCTTATCTGCAAGACCCTTTCTAATTTCTATGGTATAAACATCTTTTACAATCTCTGCGAGGACCGCTGCCTGATAACCTGAGCCAGCGCCTATCTCCAAAACCTTATCGCTCTGCTTCAATCTCAATGTCTCTGTCATCAGGGCAACAACATAAGGTTGGGATATGGTTTGGCCTTCGCCTATGGGGAGTGGATAATCTGCATATGCCATGTCTCTGATGTATTCGTCAACATAGAGATGCCTCGGTATCTTCTCCATTGCCTCCATTACCTTTTTATCACTGATACCCCTGCCTCTTATATCTTGGGCCACCATATTCTGGCGTTTCTGCTTATAAATATCTTCAGCAGGCGCAACAGTATGGAGTATGAGTATGGCGGTTAAGCTGAGAATGTTTAGGAATAGCCTCATAAAATTACAGCGATTACAAATTTATAACTTCTAATGAAATGTTTAAGGCAAGTGGCTGCTAATTTAATTTGGGATTGTATATTGGGAATTGGGAATTTTGATTTTGACCAAAATTGCTATCTTTCCAGGAATACAGGGCCTTTCACGCTTCTCATGACATATTCTGTTGTGCTTCCGAGGACCAACTCCACAATCCTTGAATGACTGGTTACGCCCATGAAAAGCAGATCGTGGTTATTTTCCTTATAATATTTGACTATCTCCTGCGGGGCATCTCCTTTAACTGATATAAATTGAGGCTGAATATTATAGGGTTTGAAATATTCCTCCGCCTCTTTCAAGAGGGCTTCGCTGTTTCCATCCCTTGAAATTGTTAAAACTGTCAATGGAAGTTTCAATGTTTTTACAAATTCAGCAGCGGAGTGCATGGCTCGGCTTGATGTAAAACCTCCATCATATGCAAGGAGCGGTTTTGACAACTCCTTGTAGTCATCAGGGACAATAATTACAGGTTTTGATGATTTCCTTATAACCCCTTCTGTGGTTGAGCCGAGAAGGCCATATTCAAACTGGATATTTATACCCCTGCGGCCCATGACTATAATATCAGCGAGTTTTGCCTTTTCGCATATTGCATTTGTAACTATGCCAAAATCCTGTGCGCTGTCATGCGCCACTTTTTCCCGTTCACAGATTTCCTTGAATTCTTTTAAAATACCCGTGCCCTTGTTTTCCAATATCTCCCGCATCTTTGTGGAGAAATTTAGAAATGGTTCAAAACCAAGAGACCCTGAAAGGTCGTGAAGAAAAGGGCCTTCCATTGCAACAACATCAACAACATAAAAGCCAATCACCTTGGCATCAAATTTTCTGGCAAGCCAGATTCCGTAAGCAAGGGCTGCCTTGCTGTGCTTTGAACCATCCTGCGGTATAAGGATATTTTTGAACATACTGTTTCCATTCCCTCACTTTATGAGAATTGTAAAATACAAATTCTAATACAATATCTTAAAATTTAAATTTTACAATCAAACTGTAACTAAATCATTAGTCGCGCACTCAACTACAATATCACCAGCAAGCGCATTTATTCTGAATGCAGAGACTTGCTTCCACTGCAAGGTTATCGGAACCTTTATTTTCTCATCTATATTCCTTTTCAAAAACCGCGCCCCATATTTTGGGCTGTAGCCTGTATTAACCAGTATATCCAGAGCCGCATCAGAGACTTCCAATATCTTGCCGTTTTCTTCCATATGCCTTGTTAAATTATTCAAATAAATGGCTGTGATCTTCTTTACCTCTTCCCTTGTAAGCGGCGAGAATATGATAATGTCGTCTATCCTGTTTAAAAATTCAGGAGAGAATGTATTCTCCACCTCTTTCATAATGGTTTTTTTTAAATCGCCCAACTTCTGTCCCTCGGGTAAAAACCCTAGCGGTTTGGTGAATTTCCTAAATTCGTCGCTTCCGAGGTTGCTTGTCATTATAATCACTGTATCGCTGAAATATACCCTCTTGCCTCTGCCATCCGTGAGCCACCCTTCGTCAAAGACCTGCAGAAACAGATTTAAAACATAGGGGTTTGCCTTTTCCACTTCATCCAGCAGAACCACAGAATAAGGATTTTCCCTTACCTGATTTGTTAATATGCCGCCTCGCTCACTGCCGACAATGCCGCGCGGCATACCAATCAGCTTGTCAACCGCAATGGATGAGTCTTTATATTCGCTCATGTCGAGCCTTACCATCTTTTTTTCATCGCCGAAGAGAAATTCAGCCAGTGTCTTGGCAAGCTCTGTCTTTCCAACCCCTGTTGGTCCGAGAAACAACAAGACACCATCAGGTCTTGCATAGTTTTCCTTCAATGGTCCTTTGTTCAGCCTTAATCTTTTTGTCAATGAGTCTACTGCCTCCCTCTGGCCGACTACCCTTTTTGACATGGTTGGTTCCATATCTTTAAACCTTGTGGTAGTGTCTCTGAATATCATATCCCTCGGTATCTTTGTTTCCTGTGATATGACATCTATAACATCACTATTGTCAACCGGTTCATGAGGCCTGTTTATCTCAACCTTTACACAGGCTGTATCCAGCCATCCTATTGCCTTATCAGGCAGTCTTAAGCCGCGCATATATCTCTGAGACATATCCATAGCAGTTTCTATCGCACTATCGGTTATGGTTACAGAATAATTCTTAGAAAGTCTTGGCCTTATGCCGTAGAGTATCTTTCTTGTATCATCTATTGAAGGTTCTTCCACATTTACTATCCTGAATCTTCTGGCAAGGGCCTCATCCTCTGCAATATATTCTTTATATTCCGCGAGTGTTGTTGCGCCTATAATCTGAATCTCTCCTCTGGCAAGGGTTGATTTGAAGATATTGGCTGCATCTGACGGCACACCCATTGCAGAGCCTGCGCCTATAAGCGTATGGGCCTCATCTATGAAAAGTATTATATTTTTCTTGTCTTTGAGTTCTTTTATTATCTTCTCAATCCTATCTTCAAACATGCCGCGGAAGATGGTGCCTGCCACAACGGAGTTCATTTGAAGATTTATAATCTGCTTATCCCTGAGCCTTTTTGGAACACTGTGCGGCTCCAGTTCTATCTTTCTGGCAAGCCCTTCCACTACGGCTGTCTTTCCCACGCCCGGCTCGCCGATTATCATAACAGAATTGCTCCTCTCAACATGGCAGAGGATTTCCATCGTCTGCTTTATTTCATGCTCTCTCCCGATTATGGTAGGAAGCTTGTCATGACAGGCAAGTTTGTTAAGGTTTACTGCAAAGTGTCTGAGGTTTGGCGGCAGTTCATACTTCTTTTTAAGCTCTTCATCCAGTTCTTCTTTATTTCTAATCTTTGCTGTTATACGACCCATAACATAATCAGGGTCCAGACCAAAGCTTCTGAACACCTTTGCAGGAAGGCTGTGGCTTTCCTGAAAGATGGCTATAAGGAAATCCGTGGCATCTATTTCATCCCTCCCGCATCTTTGCGCCTCTTCCCATGCAAATTTAAATATTGTTTTGGTGGTAGGGGGGATTTTAAGGCCAACGCCTATATATTGACGGGGTACATTGAGGTGGTCGTTTAGAAATTGAACAACCTGGTTTGCATCAAGATTAAGGTCTGACATTATATCCCTGAAAAAAGCCTCTTCTACTATGGCAAAGGATATAAAGATATGTTCCACGCCAAGGTAGTAGTGCTGCCGCTTTTTGCTTTCCTCAATAGCGGTTTCCAGAACTTTGAGGCCTTTGGGTGTCAGCCTTTGCTTAAAACCATCAAGTTCTATCATTGTCGCTTCGCTCCATTGCAGAGGTACGATTTCAGGTTTACGCTTTAGAGTTTTAAATCGCAATTCGAAAATCGTAATTCGTAAATCAGATTACCACCTGCAATTCAGTATCTCTTGATGTTGTTTACCAACCGGTATTTTCCCGCGGGTCATATTGATTCAGCTTCTGAAATTCTTCCAAAAGCCCTTTTGATTTCTGGTCAATATTTTTTGGAACCATGATTTTTATTATAACATATTGATTGCCTCTGTCTTTATCTTTTATATGAGGAACTCCTTTACCCTTTAATAGTAATTTTTGTCCGCTCTGTGTGCATGGTGGAATTACCAGCAATGCCTTTCCGTCAATGGTGGGAATATGCACCTTAGCGCCCAATACTGCCTCTGTTATGGTTATTGGGACGTCAAGATATATATCGTCATCTTCTCTTTTAAAATAAATGTGTGGTTTTACCTTTGTTACAATATACAAATTTCCCCGCGGCCCGCCTAGAACGCCTGCCTTGCCCTTTCCTGCCACCCTGACCCTTGAGCCGTCTTTAACCCCAGCCGGCAATTTAACCGTTATTTTTTCGCCGTTTAAAGTTAATCTTACCTCTGTGCCTTTTATTGCCTGCTCAAAATCTATTCCCAATACATACTCAATATCTTCACCTCCGGATGGCCCTCTTTGCGGTCTTGTCCTTTTACCGAATATATCACCAAATATATCCTCCAATCCGCCAAAATCAAAACCCAAATCCTCAGGATTAACTGCCCCGCCAGAATAGGTATAGGTTCTTGCGCCCTGAAATCCTGGCTCAAACGCAGCGCTTCCGAATCTGTTATATTCTTCTCTTTTTTTCGGGTCTTTTAAAATCTCGTAGGCCTCGTTAATCTCCTTAAATCTGGCCTCCATAGCCTTCTTATTACCCGGATGCAGGTCAGGGTGATATTTTTTGGCCAGCTCCCTGTAAGCCTTTTTTATATCCTCATCGGCTGCATTTCGCGAAACACCGAGTATTTCGTAATAGTCTTTTTTAGCCATGTCCTTTTTAGAAGATGAACTGGTGAAACGGAGGGCCGGTGAATCGGAGAAGGTATTGTCTCCGTTTCTCCCCTTCCACGTTTCTCAGTTTCATTTTTGTCTATTTCTTTCCCTCATCCACAAATTCTGCCTCAACCACATCGCCCTCTTTTTTTGTCCCTGCTCCGGTATCTGCCGCACCCGGCTGTGCGCCCGACTGGGCTGCTGCCTGATACATAACCTCTGCCATTTTGTGAGATGCCTTGTTGATGGCATCCAGCGCCTTTTTCATTTCATCGGCATCCTCTTTTTCAAGGGCCTTTTTACCGTCCGCCAGCGCATCTTCAATTGCCTTCACATCAGATGCGGGAAGTTTTGCCTTGTGTTCATTCATAGTCTTTTCTGTGGCGTAGATAATAGAGTCAAGCTGGTTTTTCAGCTCTATAACCTCTTTGCGTTTTTTGTCTTCCTCCGCATGGGCCTCTGCATCCTTTACCATCTTTTCCACCTCATCCTTTAAAAGCCCGCTGGAGGCGGTGATGGTAATCCTCTGTTCTTTATTTGTTGCAAGGTCTTTTGCAGAGACATTCAGTATGCCGTTTGCATCTATATCAAATGTAACCTCCACCTGTGGAATGCCCCTTGGCGCAGCAGGAATTCCTATAAGATGAAATTTTCCGAGAGTCCTGTTGTCTCTTGCCATCTCCCTTTCGCCCTGAAGCACATGTATCTCCACCTGGGTTTGGTTGTCTGCCGCAGTTGTAAATATCTCTTTTTTCTTGGTGGGGATTGTTGTGTTGCGGTTTATTAGTTTTGTCAGCACACCGCCAAGTGTTTCTACACCAAGAGAGAGCGGCGTAACATCAAGAAGAACAACCTCTTTAACTTCGCCGGCGAGCACACCAGCCTGTATGGCTGCGCCAACTGCGACAACTTCATCAGGGTTTACACCTTTATGCGGCTCCCTGCCGAAGAAATCTTTAACAAATTGATGAATCTTCGGCATCCTTATCATGCCTCCGACAAGCACAACTTCATTTATGTCGGAAGGCTTAAAGCCGGCGTCTTTCAATGCCTGTTCGCATGGTCTGTGGCTTCTCTCCACAAGGTCTTCTGTAAGCTGTTCAAGTTTCGCCCTTGAAAGCCGCACAACAAGATGTTTAGGCCCTGTTGCATCCGCCGTGATAAACGGAAGGTTTATCTCAGTTTCCATGGTTGACGAAAGCTCTATCTTCGCCTTTTCAGCGGCCTCTTTTAAACGTTGAATTGCCATCCTGTCCTTTGAAAGGTCTATGCCCTGATCCTTTTTAAACTCCGCAATAAGCCAGTCTATGACCTTTTGGTCAAAATTATCGCCGCCCAGGTGAGTATCTCCATTGGTTGATTTGACCTCAAATACGCCTTCGCCCACATCAAGCATGGAAATGTCAAATGTGCCGCCGCCAAAGTCATACACGGCAATGACCTCATCCTTCTTTTTATCCAAGCCATAGGCAAGAGAAGATGCCGTAGGTTCGTTGATAATCCTCTTTACATCAAGACCGGCAATCTTTCCGGCATCCTTTGTAGCCTGTCTCTGGCTGTCGTTAAAATATGCAGGCACGGTAATAACCGCCTCAGTAACAGGTTCGCCGAGATATGCCTCTGCCGCCTTTTTAAGTTTTTGTAGAATAAATGCGGAGATTTCAGGGGGTGTATATTTCTTCTTCATATTGGGGACATCGATAACCACCCTGCCGTATTCGTCCTTGAGTACTTTATAGGGAACCATCTTCATCTCTTCGTTGACTTCGTCATAATTCCTTCCCATAAATCTTTTTATGGAAAATATGGTGTTTTCCGGGTTTGTAACTGCCTGTCTCTTTGCCACCTGCCCCACCAAAACCTCGCCCTCCCGTGTAAACGCAACAACAGACGGTGTAATCCTGCTTCCCTCCTCATTGACGATAACCTTTGGCTCGCCCCCCTCCATAACCGCAACAACAGAATTTGTCGTGCCAAGGTCAATTCCGATAATCTTTCCCATGACTTCCTCCTTATTCTGATTTTTACTATAAGCCTTTTTAAATTGTTTGTCAAACCCCAAAAATAGACATTTATTTTTGGGAAAACTGGCAAATTATCCCCGATAGATTCAGTCTGGGATAACGGTCATTTCTGCTGTAAGCCGTATAGCACCAATACAGTGTAAAACAAAAAATGGCCGATTAACACGCCGCTTTCTAATCCATAATTTATGCACCATGATGAGTTTTGTCAAGGATATGAGGATGTCCGTAAAATAAAGATTGAAGACTTCGCTACTTTGGGGAAGCCATAAGTTTATTCTTCAGTTTTGCCAATGCCCTTCCCCTGTGGCTGATGCGGTTTTTTATATCAGGAGGAAACTCTGCCATTGTCTTTCCATATTCCGGAACAAAAAAAAGAGGGTCATAGCCAAAACCGCCTGCGCCTTTTGGCTCAAGCGCTATCAGCCCGTCGCAATTGCCATCAAATATTTCTTCCTTCCCTGCAGGGGAAACAAGCGCAATGACACACATGTAGCTGGCATGCCGCTTTTCAAGAGGGAGGTCATTTAATTCTCTAAGCAGCTTCCTGTTATTTTCCTCATCAGTTGCATTTTCACCGGCATATAGTGCGGAGAATATTCCCGGTCTTTTGCCGAGCGCCTCCACCTCAATACCTGAATCATCTGCAAGCGCAGGCATATTTAACTTTTGTGCAATAAACCGCGCCTTTTTTAAAGCATTCTCCTTAAAACTTTTTCCATCTTCAATGGGGGTTGGAATATCAGGAAAGTCATTCAGGGTGAGTATCTCTAACTTGAGGTCTTTGAGTATCTCTTTAATCTCTCTGGTTTTGCCTTTGTTTCGTGTTGCAAGCACAATCTTCATAAAATGAAAGGCGTATCCTTTCCATGCTACTTCTCAAAAAGTTTCTTATATGCTTCATATCCTTTCTTTTCCAAATCTTCTTTTGGAATAAAGCGAAGGGCTGCCGAGTTCATGCAGTAGCGGAGTCCATCAGGTTTTGGACCGTCATGGAATATATGGCCAAGATGAGAGCCTGCCTGCTTGCTGCGCACCTCTGTCCGTGTCGTAAAGAAGCTTCTGTCTTCTTTTTCAATAATATTTTCAGGCTCAAGTGGTTTTGTAAAGCTCGGCCAGCCTGTGCCTGAATCAAATTTATCAATGGAACTGAAGAGCGGCTCTCCTGATACAATATCAACATATATCCCTTGTTTTTTGTTGTTCCAGTATTCGTTGTCAAAGGCCCTTTCTGTGCCATTTTCCTGCGTAACCTTATACTGCAGGGGGGTTAGCTTTTTCTTTAGCTCGTCTACAGATGGTTTGCTGTATTTCTTTTGCTCTGTGTTCTTAATCTCTGTCTTGCCTCCCCATATCTTTTCAAGATACCGGTCTCTGCCTGAATTATATCTATAGAATTTATAACGGATGGGATTTTTCTCATAATATTTTTGGTGGTAATCTTCTGCCTTATAAAATGTTGTGGCTGGTTTTATTTCCGTAACAATCGGTTTATCAAACTTGCCTGATTTTTCCAGTTTTGTCTTTGATTTTTCAGCCAGACGCCTCTGTTCTTCACTATGGTAAAAAATGGCTGTCCTGTATTGAGCGCCTATGTCCACAAATTGCTGATTGGCAGTGGTTGGGTCAATATTTCTCCAGAAGACATCCAAAAGCTCTGAATAGGTAACTTGCGCAGTGTCATAGAGTATTTCAATAGCCTCTGTATGGCCAGTAACCCCTGAAGATACTTCCTCGTAAGTAGGGTTTTTATCATGGCCGCCAGTGTATCCCACAGCAATGGACATTACTCCCTTTAATGAAGCAAATGGAGGCTCCATGCACCAGAAGCAACCGCCTGCAAAGGTTGCCTTCTCCAATTTTTGTGCTGGGGTTTTTATATCCTCAGAATTTACCATGCTCATTTGACCGACCAAAATACTTGTAATAAGAACAAGTAATAATCTACACATACGTCAGCCACGCTTCGTATTTCTTCTCTTTCCCTTTCACAATATTAAAAAATGTCTCCTGAATCGTTTTGGTCACAGGCCCTGGTTTGCCTTGGCCGATCTTTCTGTTATCCACTTCTCTGATAGGTGTTATCTCTGCCGCAGTGCCTGTGAAGAATGCCTCGTCCGCTGTATAGAGTTCATCTCGGCTAAATCTGCCTTCCAGCACAGTGATGCCTTTATCTTTTGCAATTTTTATGACAGAATCTCTGGTAATCCCTTTTAAAACGGATGTTAAGGGCGTAGTTTTTAAAATGCCGTCTTTTACAATAAAGATATTTTCCCCGCTCCCCTCTGATACATAACCGTCTGTGTCAAGCAACAGGGCTTCATCGTAGCCATTAGCAAAAACTTCGCGCTTTGCCAGAATGGAATTTACATAGTTTCCAACAACCTTTGCCTTTGTCATGCCTACATTCACATGATGCCGAGTGAATGAAGAAATTTTTACCCTTATCCCTTCTTTGAGCCCCTTTTCACCAAGGTAAGCGCCCCAGTTCCAAACAGCGATTGCAACCTTTACAGGGTTTTCCTTTGGATAGATGCCCATACTGCCTTCAGCCAGATAAACCAAAGGCCTTATATAGCCTTGCTTCAAACTATTTATTTTCAGGGTTTCAATGATGGCCTTATTTATCTCGTCCCTTGTATACGGGATTTCAATTTGCACTATATGCGCTGATTCAAAAAGCCTGTCCGTATGTTCTTTGAGCCTGAATACGGCAGATTTTCCATTTTCGCATTTGTAACAACGGATGCCCTCAAATACACCGAGGCCATAATGTAATGTGTGCGTCAGGATATGGACATTTGCATCATCCCATTTTATGAATTTTCCATGCATCCAGATTTTTTGGGTTTTTTCCACAGTACGCTCCTCCTAAAATCAGGAAAGGATTTTTCTAATTTCTGTTTCCTAATTTCAGATTTCTATTTTTTGCTGTCACCGCTTCTCCAATTTGTATCTTTGCTTTACCTATAATCATCCCTTCTCTTGTTATCACTATTGCATCATTTCTATTTGCGGTGTGATTTTTATTAAAGGTTATAACCTTATTTTTGCCGCTCAGCTCGGCCCCGGAAACATTCACCTTTACGCCTATATTTCCATTAACATTGGTTTTTATATCTACAACTTCCAGGACATCCCTTACAGTAACAGATATAGTATCTCCATTGGCATACCATCGTTGACCGCCCTGACCATGTCTAACCACTATGTAATTTAGTTTTGGTTCTTCTATATCAATAAAAACCTCTCCAAACTTTTTATCCTTATAGTTTATTGCAATCATGTACTCAAGGTCTTTGCCGCTTTTTGAATATTTTACCCATAAGTCTTTGGCTGTATTGATAAGATAGCCCCTGTCTTCTCCGCTGTTTTTAATTTTATTGCCTACAAAACCGAGAAAATTTACAGTTAGCTCGCCTGCATTTACCCCTTGCGCAACAACATCTAACAGTCTTATGCCATCCCCTTTTATAATCTTTAAATGCTCTGCATTAGAAAGGACCTGCCTTAAGCCATTAACCTCTAGTATTATATATTGAAATTTGGGAGGTTTTGCGGATTGCTCTTTTAAAACTTCTGCGTAATTGTTAGAATCGTTTAATTTCGAAGTCAAAACTCCAAACTTCGAATCCGCGACAGATATATTTACCTCGCCGCACTTAAGGTTATCTTTTCTTATAAATGCCTTTGTCGGGCCTTCAATCTCAAACTCTTTATTATAATCATTTGCAGTGCCCTTCCCAATAATATCTACACTCAACCCACGTTCATAATTGGCCTCTATCTGAGAAATCTTTATTCTGTCCCCCTTTCTTACTTTTATCTCGCCTCCATCTCTGACCAGGATATTCTGCAAACCATTGACTGATACAATTAAGTATTTAAGCTTCGGCGACACCAACGCTACCTTTGGATTTTCAGATATAATGCCAAACTCATTCATAAATGAGTTAATAACCATCGTCTGCATCCTTACCTTTGTCTCAATGTCTTTTATCTCTTTAGATATCTCTATGCCAAATGCAGGTATTCCATAGGTTGACAGGGCGTAGAAGGTTGCCGATCTCTTCTGTTCAGGATGGCCGGTATTTTTTTCAAAAGTTCTATGATTGTTAAACCTGAAATGATGCTGTTTATTATCTATCATTTCATTTACGCGGCCTGCTATCTTTCTTGCTGTATCTCCAAGAAGAACATCTGCACCCTTTTCCTTTGAATAATATATGTCTGCATCTGCGATTATAGACTGACCAAACCGCATGGGATTTTTTAAATCGCTCTCCCAGTTTTCCAAAAAGAAACCTGAGCCTTCGTGAAGGTTAAGAAGATAATCGCTCTGGGCCATTAGGTCTTTAAGTATTTCTACAATCTTGTCCTCATAATAATTCTTGTTGTTAATAGGCGCAAACCGCCTGTTCATGTCCCAGTTTATTGCCCTTTTATGTTTTATTATGGAAAGGAAATTGGCGCGCGGCACAACAATTAAATTCCCTTTGCGAAGGGCCATATCTGCATAAAGGTCTGCCGAAAGGTACCCGCCAGGCTCATCACCCTGTATGCCGCCTATTATCATAAGGGTATTGCCTTTTTCAGTGCCGTATATTTTGTAAACATTCAGCTCATATGGAGTATCTTTAAAATAGACCTCATGTTCGGTTTTACAAAACCCATTACCGATAAAAAACATAAGAAAAAATACAGTTACGAGCGTATATATGCTGAGTTTTTTCACGATACGCATCCAACAAAAATATCATAATTGCTGCAGTGGCTATTATATGCTCTTTTGCCCATTTTATATCGGAAATTCTTTTTGAAGCAGCAACTCGCCAGTATTGGAATAGACCATCACAACAACATGGTTAACGAGCCTTTCTTCTACCTCTCCATTTACAATCTTAAACCGTCGTATGGAAAACCATTCACCTTTCTTAAAATTCTTGGGAGTACCCTGTTCAAGTATCATTGGCGGATATGACGTGTAGCGTATCCCTTTATCGTTTCTATTTGTCGCTATAATGGCCAGCCTGCCTGAGATCTTATATTGTTCCATGGTTTTATTTACTAGTTTGAATCTAATCTTGTTTCCCGCCTTTTCTCTATCTATGGTAAAGCCTTCTATATCTATTGTCTGTTCTTTTGAAGAAGCAAGTGGCTCTTTTTGAATTACATGGTCCGGTAATGTTGTTGTTTTTTTGGAAGCAATTGATTGTGTCGCAGAAGAACTTTCAGCCGGAGGAGACTCAAAACTGGCCTGTTGAAAAGATGTTCTATCTAACGTTGCGGTCTTATCTGGCGAGGTTTCAAGTTTTGCCATTTTCATGGCGGCATACCTTTTTGCAATATTTGCCGGTTGAAGCGCAGGAACCGGGTTCCATTCCTCTCCAATTATTTTCCACTTATCTTCCTCATAAACAAGATATAATCTTTTAATTCCAAGGTTTGTTAACTTATTGTTTTTATAACGTTGTACAAATGAAGCAACCGCATAATTGTTATGGCGAAGAATCTTTACATCTGATAAGGAAATATTTATGTACTTGTATTGACGATTAAGCCTCTCCTTATATTTTCTCCAGCTTTTCCAATCCATATCATTAGCCTTAAAACTTTTTGAATAACTATCCATGTAGCTGTCAATATCTTTATTTTCCCAGCTTGTCTGCCAATTTTTAACAAACAGATTAATGCCATTGCGGGCGCTTGCTATCTTTTCAAAGGTATCGTATTCAATTTTCTCTACTATTATCATTGGCGTTGTCTGAAGTTTTATATATTCAGCAAGTTCAAGAATGTCCTCGTTGGCGGCCACTACACATCCCCTCGTATCGAATGGCTTTAACGGCCGAGCAGGCTGATTAGTTGCATGAAGCCATATTCCATTGCCATTCTTATGCAAGATGGTGTCTATGAAATTTGGATAGTTTATTGGCAGCGCCATAACACCGTATTCCGGCAGCAGTTCCCTTTCATCCTTAACCATTGTAAAAAAATAAATCCCTTCGGGGGTTTTTAGGTCGCCCATCCCTTTCTTGTCACCCTGACGCAGGCCTGTAGTAATATTAAATAGTTTTATCAATTTGTAATCTTTGTCGTAGAGGTAAAGTTTTTGTGTTGATTTTTCTACAAGCACGACATAATCCCATAGTTCGATAAAATAAGAAGGGACGGTAGTTTGTAAAACTGTATCAGCTATGAGGCCATTGACGGAATGACCGTTTTCTAAACCTGTCTCCGAAGGTTTTAATCGGGGATTGATTCCGTTATAATCTTGTGCTGCCGCTTCATTGGAATGAAAGTTTTCCTGAATATCAGCAGAAAAAACAAATCCTGCGCTATTTGCCGCCACAGACAGAATAAAACCTATTATAAAAAACACCTTCATTATCAATATTACCTCTGCCTTTTTGTCTTCCGTATCCATAAACCCTTAATTATCCGTCTTTTTATCGCCCATCTCGCATGTTCCTTCAAATATTACACCCTCCCCGATAATAAGGTTTGTGGTTTTAATATTTCCAAACATCCTCCCTGGCCCCCTTAGTTCTATCTTGCTTTTGCCCTCAATATCTCCCCTGAATTCACCGCTTATAATAGCAATATCAATCAGCGCCGTTGCCTCCATTACTGCACCTTCACCAACAAGAAGTGTTCCGTTTATTGCCTCAATCTCACCTTTAAAATTCCCATCAATCCTGACAGAACCTTCAAATATAAGTTTTCCGGTAATGGTTACTCCTTTTCCAATAAACCCATTAATCTGTTGAGAATCTACTCTTTTTTTATCCTTTTTGCCAAACATACTGCCTCCTTATTTTTTTATTAAGCCGAAAAGCGCATGTGGTTTTTCTTTTTAGGTGCAAACGCCCTTGACAAATTAACTCCTTTGCCTTTGACAAATGAGTTTTGTGTTTTGCTTCAACAAAATACATAATTTGTCAAGGGCAAGGAAAAGCTGGCTGGACAAAAGGAGCATACTGTTTTAAGTATAGTAGTTGCCCATCCCCAATTAAAACACTTGGGGACAAGTTTATGGGCGTTTTTAAAATCGCCGATTCACCCAGTTATAAGTTCATTGTAAGGGAGTTAATGTTAATAAAGTTTCATCAAAATCTTCCATTGAAAAACTTCTAACGGGGTGCTGAAAAACTCTTTTTATGTCATTCCCGCATGTTTTTAGCGGGAATCCAGTTCTTGTAAATTTAATGACTTATGGATGCCCGACAGAAGCATTCGGGCATGACAATTTTAAAAAAGGTAGTTTTTCAGAGGTTCCTTAATTATCTATACAAAGCTCACCCTTTGATATTCCTCAACATCTCCAATATCCGTTCCAATTCCTCATAAGAATAAAATTCTATCTCAAAACGGCCTTTACCTTTTTTTTCTCTTACCGAAACCCTTGTCCCAAAGATATTTCTCATCTCATCTTCAACGTATTTCAACTGTGGTGTTGTCTTCCTGCCTTCAGAATCTTTCTCCTTTTTGCCGCCTTTTATAAAATGCTTTACAGCCTCTTCGGTATCTCTTACAGACAGCCCTTTCTCTATTATTTTTCTGCAGGTATCTCTTTGAGCGGCATGGGCATCAAGGCTGAGTAAAACCTTGGCGTGCCCCATTGATATTGCTCCTCTTTGCAATTCATCCTTTACCTCCGGCGCAAGCTTAAGGAGTCGTAAATAATTGGCAACCGTTGCCCTTTCCTTGCCTACCTTTTTTGCCATCTCATCCTGGGAAAGTCCAAATTTTTCCATCAGGTTTTTATAGGCTAACGCCTCTTCTATTGGATTTAAATCAGCCCTTTGGATATTTTCTATAATGGCAATCTCGAGGCTTTCTTCATCTGTGGCATCCCTTACAACAACAGGAACTTCCTTAAGCCCAGCAAGCCTTGCCGCGCGCCATCTTCTTTCACCCGCTATAAGCTCGTATCCAATTTCCGACCTTCGGACAAGAAGAGGCTCTATTACACCATTTCCCTTTATGGAATCAGAAAGCTCTTTGAGTTGCTGCTCATTAAAATCCTTTCTCGGCTGAACCTTGCTAGGGCTTATTTCATCTATGGAGCAAAGGAAATAATTATCCCCTGTTGTTTCAACATTCTGAATCAATGCACCCAGACCTTTGCCAAGAATCTTTCTTTTTACTGTCATATCTAACCCCTTAATTTTTCATAAGAATTTCCTTTGCCAGATCCATATAGCTCAATGCGCCTTTAGATGTTATATCGTAAAGTATCACGGGTTTGCCAAAACTCGGACTTTCGCTTAGTTTGACATTTCTTGGTATGATGGTCCTAAAAACCTTATCAGGAAAATGTGTTTTTACCTCTTGAGCTACCTGATGGGCAAGGTTATTTCTTGAATCAAACATGGTGAGTAATATACCTTCTATTTTTAAGGCTGGATTAAGCCTCTTTTTTATAAGGCCAACAGTATTCATAAGCTCAGACAGGCCCTCCATGGCATAATATTCGCACTGCATTGGTATAATAACCGAATCCGCCGCAGTTAAGGCATTTACTGTCAAAAGACTTAAAGAAGGAGGACAATCTATAAAGATATAGTCGTAATCATTGATGACTTCCTTTAGAACATCTTTTAGCTTGAGCTCTCTTGCCGGGTCGTCTATTAATTCCACTTCAGCGCCAATCAGATCTCTTGTAGAAGAGACTGTTTTGAGAAACGCAATATCTGTATCTTTAATAACCTCTTTTAGTCTTTTGTATTTTATTAATACCTGGTATATATCAGACCCTGAGCCATTCTTTGTAATACCTACACCGCTTGTAGTATTGCCCTGAGGATCAAAGTCAACAAGGAGAACCTTTTTTTCTGTAACAGCAATGGAGGCGGAAAGATTTACAGCAGTCGTAGTTTTTCCCACGCCACCCTTTTGATTCGCTATGCTTATTATCTTTGCCATGTGTTTACTATTACTAGATTATAAGGTTGGTGAACTGGAGAATCAGGTTTTTTAAAATTCGCCAACCATAGTCAACAAACCCTCTAATTTCAGGGAAGTTTATCATACTATTTTTGATTTTCAAGGAAAAAATTGTTGAAAAAGGTGAAGATGTTCCACGTGGAACAAATAGCATGAGCCTACCGTAGCAATGGTAATAAACATCGCTGGATGTTTGCAGCCTCTTGCAGGCAAGGGCAGTTTATACCTTTCTAAAGATTAGAATAGTGGTTAAAATATCTGAAAATGGAATTCTTAATTGTTTTGTTCCAGTAAATTCTATATCTTTAAACTTTTTTAGCCCTCCTATCTCTTCACTCCATTTGGGGCCTTTCACTGCCAGAAGCGCACCCCCTTTTTTTGCATATGGTAAGGCCGATTCTAAAAATTTGCCAAGCTCTGCAAATGCCCTTGATGTAACAACATCAAAACAGGCCCCAAATTTCTTTACGCTCTTAGGGTCTTCCACCCTTGCCTGAACAGCTTCTATATTCTTAAGCCCAAGCATCCTTATGATGTGCCTCATAAAAACCACCTTTTTATTGATAGAATCCATAAGTGTTATCTTTAAATCCGGAAGAACAATTTTTAACGGAATTCCTGGAAATCCGGCGCCAGAGCCCATATCAAGAAGACTTTTCCTGTTAGCAAGAAATGAAACCAATGTTAACGAATCAAGAAAATGTCTGATTACAATCTCCCGCTCATCGGTAATAGCCGTAAGGTTTATCTTTTTGTTCCATTCTTTTAGTTCGGCAAGATATTTCAGGAAGAGAGCGGCTTCTCTTTCTCCCACAGTAATCCCAAGTTCTGCTGCGCCTGTCTTTAATATATGTTTTAGCTCTTTGCTTGTCATAGTCGAAAGATAGCGTATAGCATTTAGGAGAAACGCATAACCCACCCCTTTATCCCCTCCGAGGAGGGGACTCTTTTTATTCCCCTCTTGGGGGTTAGGGGTGGGTTCTTCTATCCACTATATGCTGCCCTGCTTTTTCAAGTGTATTAAAAGCATTGAGACAGCAGCCGGCGTAACGCCAGATATCCGCGCTGCCTGGCCTATGGATTCCGGCTTAATAGCCGCAAGCTTTTCCATAACCTCTTTGGAAAGACCGTTTATTTCATTAAAAGATATGCTTGCGGGTATTTTAATCTCTTCCATTTTCTTAAATCTTACAATCTGCTCCTGCTGCTGCTTTATATAGCCTTCATACTTAATCATTATCTCTATCTGCTCAACTACCTTTGGTTCAGGCATATCCTGCCAATTCATAAATTCATACACGGTTTGTAAATGCACACATGGTCTTCTGATAAGCTCTTTTAGAGTTGTAGCTTTTTTAATGTCATCCAACCCAAGTCTTTTCAGCATATTGTTTATATCTTCAGTCGGCACAATCTTTGTATCCTCTAATTTTTTTAATTCGCAAGTAATTGCCATTTTTTTGGTTTTAAATTCGCCATAATCCGCATCATTTACAAGCCCAACCTCATGGCCTTTATGTCTCAGCCTCAAGTCTGCGTTATCCTCTCTTAAAAGAAGCCTGTATTCTGCCCTTGAAGTAAACATCCTGTAAGGTTCTTTTGTCCCCTTTGTTACAAGGTCGTCTATCATTACACCAATGTAAGCCTCAGACCTATCAAGTAAAAGCGGCGGTTTGCCATTTATTTTTAAACCAGCATTTATACCTGCAATAATCCCCTGTGCCGCCGCCTCTTCGTATCCTGAGGTGCCGTTTATCTGCCCTGCAAGATAAAGACCGGCGACCATCTTTGTCTCAAGGGTTGCTTTTAACTGTGTCGGCTCAACGTAATCATATTCAATTGCATACCCTGGGCGCAGAATCTCTACACGTTCCAACCCCGTAATTGTTCGTAAAAACTTTACCTGAACATCAACCGGAAGGCTTGTTGAAAGACCGTTTGGATATATTTCTTGAGTATCATAACCCTCCGGTTCAAGGAATATCTGGTGTCTCCCTTTATCTGGAAATCTTACAACCTTGTCCTCAATGGACGGGCAATATCTCGGCCCGGCGCCTTGAATTACCCCGCTGTAAAGCGGTGAACGGTCCAGATTTCCTTTTATGATGTTGTGGGTTTCGGTGTTTGTGTAGGTAATATAACAGGGAATCTGCTTATTTTGAATCTTGTTTGTGGAAAAAGAAAATGGCGGAGGTATTTGGTCACTGCCATGCATCTCCAGTTTTGCAAAATCAATTGTCTTGGCATCCAGCCGTGGACAGGTGCCTGTTTTAAGCCTCCCCATCCTAAAACCAAGCTCTTTAAGGCTTAGAGAAAGATTTACAGATGGCATATCCCCTGCCCTGCCGCCGGGGAAATTATTAAGCCCTATATGAATCAATCCTCTTAAAAAGGTGCCTGTTGTGATAATCACCGCCCTGCTCTCAAAGATTTCACCTATATTCGTCTCTACACCGGCAATCTTCCCATCTTGCACCATAAGCCTTTCAACCAATGCCTGCCGGATATGCAGGTTTTTTTGTGATTCAAGGATAGATTTCATCCTGAGGCGGTATAATTGCCTGTCTGCCTGCGCCCTTGTTGCCCTTACGGCCGGACCGTTGCTAATGTTTAGTGTTCTGAATTGGATACCGGTGGCATCAATATTCCTTGCCATCTCACCGCCAAGGGCATCTATCTCTTTAACAAGATGGCCTTTTGCAATTCCTCCTATTGCCGGATTGCACGACATGAGTCCAATGGTATCAAGGTTAGTTGTAAGGACAACGGTTTTAAACCCCATTTTTGCACAAGCCATGGCTGCTTCACAACCAGCATGGCCAGCGCCGATAACTATTACATCGTAATTATTCTCTTTTATCATAAGTATATTTGCCGCAGTCCCTCTATATATTGTTCCACGTGGAACAATTATAAATTGATTGCACGGAAATGTCATTCCGAGCAAAGCGAGATGAACTCCTTTGGTTCACTCAGAACAGGCTTCGGGCTTCACCGTTAGAATAGAATGACAGTAATGCCGTCATCTGCGTAATCTGCTTTACTCCCATAGGTTTTTATAATAACAAAGGTTTTGCTTAAACGCAATCTTCGTGCAGGCACATGAGTCAAATTTCGCATTAACCCAAAAAATGCAGTTGCATTTTTGGGGTTGTCCTTATGTACTGGTGGGCAAAGCCCACCCTGCTATTTTCATCCTCCTTTGTGAGCCAATGGCTCGTGAGGGTTTACCCCGAAAAATAAAAGATTAACTGCATTTTTAGCATTAAGGCAGATTTAGGCGCATGGGTATAAAAATATTTTTATACAGCTACTGTTTTGGAAATTTAAATTCCATTTTATATTTGCAATTAATGGCTGACTTACTGCACGAGACAGTGATTTGGAGCGGCTAAAATCCCTTGACAGATGCAGATAATACAGGTTATATGAGATAGCATTGGAGAAAAAAATCCATTGACCCAAAAATGCAGTTGCATTTTTTGGGTTAAAAACAAAAAGATTACGGGGGGGTGTAGCTGGGTGAATATATTAGTTGTTGGAAGTGGCGGCCGCGAACATGCCATTGTATGGAAGATAGCCAAAAGCCGCAAAATAAAAAAAATCTTCTGCGCACCAGGTAATCCAGGGATTGCTCAACTTGGAGAATGCATCTCTATAAAGAGTGATGACATAAATGCCCTGCTGGAATTTGCCATAAAAGAAAAAATAGACCTAACCGTTGTCGGCCCTGAGACTCCTTTAACACTCGGCATAGTAGACAGTTTTGAGGAAAAAGGGCTAAAGATTTTTGGCCCTTCAAAAAATGCAGCCGAGATAGAAAGCAGCAAGGCGTTTGCAAAGAAACTGATGCAGGAATACGGTATCCCTACGGCTAATTATAAGATATTTAAAAATCCGAAAGACGCAAAGGACTACATAAAAGAACAGAACTTCCCTCTGGTTATAAAGGCAGACGGTCTTGCTGCAGGAAAGGGTGTCGTAATATGCAAAACAGAAGATGAGGCAAAAGATGCCCTAAAGCTTATAATGGAAAAAAAGGCTTTTGGAAAATCAGGGGACCGGGTTATCGTTGAAGAATTTTTAAAAGGAGAGGAAGTATCTTTTTTAGCAATAACTGACGGAAAGAGTGTTGTCCCTTTGCCGCCATGCCAGGACCACAAGACAGTCTTTGACGGAGACAAAGGCCCGAACACAGGCGGGATGGGCGCATATTCACCGGCACCCGTAATCACTCCAAAGCTAAAACAAGAGATAATGAACAGTATAATGATTCCGACTGTTAAGGCACTGGCAAAGGAAGGAAGGCCATATAAGGGCATCCTCTATGCAGGCCTTATGATTACAAATGACGGACCAAAGGTTTTAGAGTTTAACTGCAGATTCGGTGACCCTGAAACACAACCAATAATGATGCGGCTAAAGAATGACCTCGTAGATGTGCTCTCAGCAGCAGTTGATGGGAAACTTTCAAAGATTAAACTAAACTGCGACAACAGGTTTGCCATGTGCGTTGTAATGTCATCCAAGGGCTATCCGGGAGATTATGAAAAATGTAAAGAAATCAAAGGGATAGATGAGGCGGCAAAGTTAAAAGATGTTGTTGTATTTCATGCAGGCACAGCAATAAATGACAGTACGCTCGTAACAGCAGGCGGCAGGGTACTCGGCGTAACTGCTATGGGTGTAGGGGTAAAAAGGGCTATAAATAAGGCATACGCAGCTGTATCAAGGATACAGTGGGATGGGGCGCATTACCGCAAAGACATTGGGGAGAAAGCGGTTAGATAGTTATTCACGCTGAAAAATGCCCATCTGCTATCCGCCTCAGGCGGGGCTCAATATTATTGTAGCTGCCCAATTCATTGGGCGCATTTTAAAGACGCCCATAAATGGGCAAGCTACAAATATGCTGACCCTTGACAAATCTGTGGCTTGCCAAAGGCAAGCCCTTGGCTTTGGCCAAGGACAGCTTTGTCAAGGGTTGAGCGCAGAAGCCGCAGCGACAACACAGTAGATGGGCGTTTTTCAGTGTGAATATTGGAGGCTCTATGGCAAAACCACTTGTTGGTATCTTAATGGGAAGCGATTCTGACCTTCCAATCATGGAAGAGGCTGCAAAGGTATTAAAGGAGTTTGGCATACCGTATGAGATGACGATTTCATCAGCGCATCGCTCGCCAAAGAGGACTTCTGAATATGCAAAGGGCGCAGCGGATAGAGGAATCAAAGTAATTATTGCAGGCGCGGGAAGCGCGGCGCATCTTGCTGGATTTATAGCGGCAGAGACAACGCTTCCTGTTATCGGTGTGCCAATAGATTCTTCTCCTTTAAAGGGGATAGATTCGCTCCTCTCTACAGTGCAGATGCCAGGAGGCGTGCCTGTTGCAGCAATGGCAATTGGCAAGGCAGGCGCAAAGAATGCCGGTATTTTTGCAGCACAGATAATTGCCACATATGACAAAAAATTGCGGACAAAATTAAAAACATATAAAGAGAGACAGGCAAAAGAGGTGGAGGATAGGGCTAAAAAACTGAGCGTATGACAACCCTTGTTAAAACAGACGGGGTTTCGGTTTCACAATTGGCATGGAAACAAGTTCAAGATGTTTTTAGAAAAGGAGGCCTCGTAGCCTATCCTACAGAAACTTTTTATGGTCTTGGAGTCGACCCTTTCAATAAAACCGCAGTAAAAAAACTTTTCACATTAAAAGGCCGCGAGGCTGATAAGCCAATATCAATTTTAGTTAAAGATAAAAACATGCTGGCAGAGATTGCAGAAGAAATTCCATCCGCAGCAGAGAAATTGATAAAGAAATTCTGGCCAGGACCGCTCACCATTATATTCAATGCAAGAAAGTCTATCCATGAAATCCTTACAGCAGGCACAGGAAAAGTCGGCGTAAGGATATCCAGCAATCCTGTAACACAGAAACTCCTTGAGGCAATAGATTCACCTATTACAACAACCAGCGCAAATCCATCCGGCAAAAAAAGCCCGCTAACAGCACGAGAAGTTACGGACTATTTTGGAGACAAAGTAGACTTAATCATTGACGGCGGCAAGCTATATGGTAAACTGGGTTCAACGATTGTAGATGTGACGGAAGGGGATTTGAAGGTAATAAGAGAAGGAGAACTACCCGTAACGGTTATAAGGGATCAGCTATCAACAGTCAGGACAAAACATAAAACTAAGAATAATTAAAACAATGGAATGGCAAAAAAGATATAGCCTCATTATTTTTTCATCTTTCTTGTTAGCAATCGCTTCCACTGCCCAAGCATTTTTTCTTGAAACACAAACCTTCAAAACAACCAACACATTAAAAATAATCGTTATAGACCCTGGCCATGGCGGAGAGGATAGCGGCGCCATAGGGCCGTCCGGGATAAAAGAGAAAGACATAAACCTTGAAATTGCAAAAAGACTTAAAAAACTTATATCAGAGAAGACAAACGTCGTGGCATTACTTACCAGAGCGGATGATAAATTTATTCCATTGGACGAAAGAACCACTATTGCCAATAAAAATGGCGCAGACTTGTTTATAAGCATCCATGCTAATGCATCATATAGAAAAGGGGCATCCGGGGTTGAGACATATTTTTTAAGTTTTGAGGCTCAGGATGAGGACGCAAAAAGGGCGGCTGATTTTGAGAATGCAGCCGTATCTATTGGAAACAAAAAACAAAACAATAAAGATACCGATGACCTGAGAACCATCCTGCTTGATATGGCTCAAACTGAGTTTTTAAATGAAAGCAGTCACCTTGCGGAAATAATTCAGGAAAACCTCTGCCGCCTGCTAAAGGGGGAAAACCGCGGCATAAAACAGGCTCCCTTTATTGTGCTTGCAGGGGCGGCAATGCCGGCAGTGCTTGTAGAAGTAGGCTTTATATCAAATGCCAAGGACGAAAAAAGACTGACATCGCAGCAGACTCAGGAGGCAATTGCAGGGGCAATATTTAAAAGCATAATAAAATTTGAAGGGATATTAAAGACCAGAATGGGGTATGCCTTTGATAAAGACGGCATGTAGGAGATACTATGGTATTTGATTTCGTTTTGCCCGACTTGGGCGAAGGCATAACCGAAGGAGAGATACGGCGGTGGCTTGTCAAGGAAGGAGACCTTGTCAATGAACATCAGACAATCCTTGAAGTTGAGACAGACAAGGCTGTGGTTGAAGTGCCTTCACCAAAAAAAGGTTTTGTGCAGAAGATAAGAAAACTGGAAGGTGAGATTGCAAAGGTAGGCAATGTGCTGCTTACTATTGTTGAGAAAATAGAAGAGGGCGGGAAGGAAGAGAAGAAATCGTTCGGTGTTGTAGGCCGCCTGCCGGAGGCAGAAGAAATTTTAGCTACCCCTGCTGTCAGAAATCTTGCAAAGAGGCTTGGCGTAAATATTGAAAAGATAAAAGGCGCCGGCCCCATGGGGAGGATAACAGAGGATGATGTGGTAAAGGCATCGGGCGGAGCAAAAGATTTAACAAAAGACCAATTCGGCTCTATCGAAAGGGTGCAGATAAAGGGCGTCCGGCGGAGCATTGCAAAAAACCTTTTGGCCAGCATGAAGACTGCTGCATTTGTTACCGGCATGGACGATGCCGATGTTTCAGCGCTTTGGAGGCTCAGGGAAAAGGAAAAAAAGGTTGCCCTGTCAAAGAAGATACGGCTTACATTTTTGCCTTTTCTTATGAAGGCAGCGCAACATGCCTTAAAAGAACATCCCATGCTCAATGCATCTGTTGATGAGGCAGGCGAAGAGATAATAGTCAAAAAATATTTTAATATCGGCGTTGCTGTTGATACGCCCGAAGGCCTGATGGTGCCGGTTGTAAAAGATGTTGATAAAAAGACAATCTTAGATTTGGCAAAGGAACTTCAGGAACTGAGCGAAAAGGCAAAGGAGAGAAAGATAAAACTGGAAGAGATCAAGGGAAGCACATTTACAATCTCCAACTTCGGCTCATTCGGCGGCACTTATGCGACGCCCATCATAAATTATCCTGATGTCGCAATCCTTGGCACAGGTAAGATTTCAGACAGGCCGTGGGTAAAAGACGGCCAGATTGTAATAAGAAAAGTAATTTCCCTTTCTCTGACATTTGACCACAGGGTTATTGATGGCGCAGAGGCAGCACAATTTTTAAACAAAATTATTCAATATCTTGAAGACCCTGACCAGATATTTATTGAAAGCGCATAGCAAGTTTATTCTGCACAAATAGCAATAAATATTGAATCTTATCTGCCCTCTTTAAACTTTTTTAAAACATTCAAAAGATAATCAATATCCTTTTCAGTATGGGTAGCAGAGACCTGGAACCTTATCTCTTCATCCCCTTTGGGAACCACAGGAAAATTGAGGCCAGTGGCAAGGATGCCATTATCAAAAAGATATTTGACCATTTGAGATGTCCTCCGAGTGTCCCTAATCATCATCGGAGCTATAGGATGTTCACCTGAAATGGTTTCATACCCCAACTGTCTAAATCCTTCCCTAATGCGTGATGCAAGCCTTCGCAACCCTTCAAGAAGTTTTAATCCCTCATGGCTATCAAGGATTTCAAGAGATTTGCTGGCTACTGCTGCCTCAGAAGGTGTGATTGGATTGGAATAGATATAAAAGGGCGCTGTCTCCCTGAGATAGCTTATCACCGTATTTGTTGAGACTATATAACCGCCGTTTACTCCCAGCGCCTTTCCAAGTGTTGCCACGAGAATATCTGCTCTGACATTGGTATGTTCTTCTGTGCCTCTTCCTGTTTTACCAAATGCGCCGACGCCATGCGAGTCATCAACAACAGTTATAATCCCTTCTTCATATCCTGATTCGCATCTCTTGCAGATTTCAACAATTCTGTCTAAAGGCGCATAATCGCCCCTCATGCTGAAGATGCCGTCAGTTGCCACCATAACCCTTTTTGCATGACCTGTGTTTTCCCTGAGAATACGTTCCAAATCTGTCATGTCAAGATGACGGTATACGGCCTTTTTAGCTGGTCTGGAGAGCCTGATAGCATTGATAATGCAATTATGATTTAGCTCGTCGCTCACTATAAGTGTATCTTCCGTAATAAACTGGGGAAACACCCCCATAACCGTTGAATAGGCAGAACTAAAGACCATAGAGGACTCCCGATTGTGGAAATGAGCCAGCCTTTTTTCAAGCTCTACATGCGGAGTATACGTCCCACTTATAAAACGGACAGCGCCGGGACCTGTTCCGAATCTTCTCGTAGCATCTTCCTCTGCCTTGATAACATCCTTGTTTAAGGAAAGTCCAAGATATGAGTTGGAGTTCATCTTTAAAAACTTTTTCTCTCCCTGTCCAGCGAGCAAATAGCGCGGGCCAAAGCCATCCTTTGCCTCTATAATGCCTGTAATGACCTTTTCCTCTCCTTTGAGGGTTCCTTTAGCCTTAAGGTCATTGAGTTTTTCATCAAGTATTTTTTCTATTTGTTTAAGAGACATAGCTGCCTTTGGGAAACAGTTATTGGGCTTTGACTTGATGTGTTTTGTATTCGTAAATTTTCTACATACCAAATTTTACTGCCATAATAGCAGGTTTTTATAAGGCTTGACAAGGGTTTAAGGCATGCTTGAAAATAAAAGAATATTTTGATATGGTAATACAAAATCATACCATGGAGGTTAAAATGTCGTCACGCCAAAGAGTAGTAATGACCGTTTCCCTGCCGCCCAAAACTGCTGAAGAATGTAAAGAAATAGCAAAAGAAAAGGGAGAGACAATAAGCGAGTTTTTCAGAGAGATGTTTTCATTTTATAGGCAGGAAAAATTGGCAAAAGAGTTTCGGCTGCTGCAGAAGTATGGAGTAAAAAAGGCGCGGGAAATGAAAATTACAGAAAAAGAGATTGAGCGGCTGGTCTTTGAAGGAAGATAATGCCAAAAGTTGTCTTTGACACAAATGTTTACATCTCCGCCTTTTTAACAAAGGGAGGAAAAGCGGAAGCGGCGTATTTTCTGGCGCTGCAAGGCAAGATTAAACTGTACACATCCGTATCCATACTTACTGAAACGGCCATCAAGTTAAGGACAAAGTTTTTATGGAACGATGAGGCTATAAAAAATTCAATAAAGGACACTCTGAAAAACTCTTTTTATGTCATTCCCGCATGTTTTTAGCGGGAATCCAGTTCTTGTAAATTTAATGACTTATGGATGCCCGACAGAAACATTCGGGCATGACAATTTTAAAAAAGGTAGTTTTTCAGAGGTTCCTAAAACATATAAGCAGGGTTGCAAAGGTAGTAAAACCCGTTGCCAAACTAAATATCCTTGCTGATGAGCCTGATAATAGAATCCTTGAATGTGATAGTCATGTCAAGGCTGATTATATCGCCCAAATCCCGATTTAGAAAATCAAATCGGGATTTAAACTGACAATCCATCCCAAAATACTGCGTTCTCGGCGATTTTTCTCCTCACCATACGGGTAGGAGTATGGCTGCGTCGCAAAATCGCCTGCGGCCTTGTCTTTCGGGCGTCTTGTCAGTTTTCCCAAAATCCTAAATCGGATTTTGGGATATCGTAACAGGAGATAAGCATATTCTTGGCTTAAAAAAGTTTGAGGATGCTAAAATAGCGGCATTGGCGGAATTTCTGAATTATATGAAATAAGCAGAACTCAAGATGCTTTTGGCGGAAAAGGTGGAAGAGGAACTGTGTGCTGGAAAATAAATGCGGGAAGCGTCCCTCTCTCATTCCAAAAGCTGCTGATAAAATTAGTCTTGCTGTAGTGCCTTACAGAAGAGATTTTCCATTCATTGAAATTTCGAAGTTGATAAGACAATAAATGCTAACCTATCAAGCTCAGGGGCGCACCGCTCTTTGGCGGCAGCTGGAGTGATTTGTTGGTCGTTCTTATGTTCATGTGCTAATTTATCAATTTAAACAGAACCGTCCCCTTTATTCTTTATTATTCCTTTATTATTCTTTAATCTGTGTAATCTCACACTTTTTCCGAGAGTCTCTTTATCATCTCCTTTGTCATTGTGGAAAGGTCGTATTCTGGCCTCCAGCCCCATTCCTTTCTGGCTGCGCTATCATCCATATTATGCGGCCATGAATCTGCGATAGTCTGTCGCAGAGGGTCTATCCTGTATGTCATTACAAAATCAGTGACATATTTCTTTATATCAGCATAGATATCCTCAGGCGCTAAACTCATTGCTGTTATGTTAAAGGCATTTCTGTGTGTAAGCCTTTCCGAATCCGCCTCCATCAGTTCTATTGCAGCCCTTATTGCATCAGGCATATACATCATGTCAAGACGTGTCCCTTGTTTCAGAAAGCATTCATACCTTTTCTCTCTGACCGCAGCATAAAACATCTCAACCGCATAATCAGTTGTGCCGCCTTTGGGCGGCGTCTTATAGGAAATAAGGCCCGGAAATCTCAAGCCCCGCGTATCAACGCCGAACTTGTGAAAATAGTAGTCGCAGAGAAGCTCACCGGTTACCTTTGCTATCCCGTATATGGTGGTTGGACGCTGGATAGTGTCCTGAGGTGTATTGTCAGCAGGAGTGGATGGGCCGAATGCGCCAATGGAGCTGGGAAAGAATACAGACAAATTAAATTTGCGGGCAGCCTCCAATATATTCCTGAGGCCATTTATATTTACATCCCACGCAAGATTCGGGTCTTTTTCCGCAGCAGCAGAAAGAAGCGCTGCCATATGATAGATAGCATCAATGCGATGCTCCTTTACAATTTTTTCAACAGCAGCAAAATCCATTACATCAAGGGATGAGAATGGCCCACCGTCTAAGAGTTCTTTATCTGGCTGAGTTTTGTGTCCTGCCGCAATAACATTTTCAGAGCCATATCTCTTGCCTAAGACAGGAACCAGTTCGGAGCCAATTTGACCTGCGGCGCCGGTGACGAGTATGTGCTTCATATTTTACCTTTAAACTATTTGAATTATGATCGTAATGAGCGGGTAACGGCTACAACACAAACGAAGTCACTATCGTTGGGGCTTTTCTTTTATCAAAAAATGCAATCCCCTGATAAAAACATTCAGGGGCAGTCTCTGGCCAAATACTGTAGTTACTGATTCACATGGAGGGCGGGGTCTATATGAACCTGTTCCTGACCAAATACCTTTCTACTTTTATGGAGTACTCCATCCAAATCCGGGAAACTCCAGTGTTTCTTGTCTGGATTCCATTTGTGTCCTTCTATGGTTTTGATTTTTGAGATTCGTGAATGGTCATAAGGAAATGCGGCGGCGAGCTTGCCTGAGATGTCTCTGCTTACTTTCACTTTTGATATGGAGGATATCAGGGTTGGAGGCTGGATAATTTGCGGAGTCTTATGCGCCTGAGAAATAACGCTATTTAAGGCAGTTTGAACTTCTGGCATATCTACCTCTTTTTTCTACTGTAAGTTATACCGCCCCCTTTCTTTTGTCAAGTATTTTTCGGACATTATCATTTTGAGGTTACACATTCGAAAAATGTTGTCATCATAAAGGCAATGTGTTAAAAAAATGGATATCTGTCATACACGAAGTTACAATACTGAAAACAGAGCAAAAACCATGAGCGCTATTGAAAAATCATCTTCATTTTTTTCTCAAATATGCATTGACAGGTGTAAAGGATGTTGCTGCGACCCATGGTGGGGTATTATCTCCTATACAATAATCAAAGAGGACGGACTCTCACATCTTAATGATTTTAAGGCCGATACAATCAAAGGGATTAATGCCAGGGCGCAGAGGATAGTAAAAGGGTATGTAACAAATGAGGTCTCTCCAAGGCCGCTTTTCAACCTTCCTGAAAAATACAATATTGCTGTCAGGGATATAAATATCCAAGACAGCAAGCTGGCAATAACCATATTGGCAATGTTTGCCTTCCGCTGCCTTTTTTTATCAGAGAAAAAGGTATGCGCCATACATCCCACCACAATGAACGGAGTTGAAATACGGCCGCCGCATTGCGGTTTTATGGGCTCTTTAGACGCAAGGCAAGGAGAAAAAGGATATTGCCGCATAATCCATGCTGCTTCAGATTCCCTCAATAACGATTCATCAATCAATACAGCTATAGACATAGAAAGATGTGCCAGCGAAAGGCATTATAGAGAAGGGTGGCCGACAGCAGATTTGGCTGCTGATGCTGTGATAGACAAGCTAAAGGAGTATTGCAGCCGATATGCAGCTCGCCTGCTGCCTGTTGAAAAACAGGCCGTGCCAGGCCGCAATGAGCCTTGTTACTGCGGAAGCAATAAGAAATACAAAAAGTGCCACGGCAGATAAATCCGAAAACGCGTCATGTTTTTTCTGGCAACACATAAAAATTTTCTGCGATAAAGTAAAAAGCTTCGGATGCAAGGCGGTTGTAGTCTGCCGATCCCTGCTTAATACTTGCAGGGACAAGTTTATCGGCGCTTGCAAAAACACCCGCAGGCGCCCAGCCAAAGGATGGGTCGGACTTTTCACTTTGCCGTCATTCAAAAATTATTTCTTTTATATTTTTTGCTGTAATCTTATATGTGCCGAATATGGTTGTTCCATAAAATCTTGATTCATCGTCAAATGCGACTGCTACTACCTCACCACTGCGAAGTGTTATCTGCGCATCCTTTTTCCCACCGCTTCCGGCGCCAATGAACACTACCTTTTTGACCTTTTCAAACGGTATACTGACAGCGCCTTTGCCCCTGAATCCAAGAAAAAATAGCTGACCTTCCCAGCTTACAAGCCTGCACTTTGTAGAGATCTCCTGGTCATCTATGACCGTTGCGGCAAAATCAATCTCCGGCTTTGGAATCTCACTCTCTGGCGCTTTGCCCATCCCTGCAAAGGCAACCCACCATATCATTAGCAATAAGACAGTTAATATCTTTTTCATTCCGCACCTCCGATTTAAATAAGGCCTGCAAGTCAAAAGTCATTATACTAACAACACCTTATACTTTTAGACTATTAGGATAGCTTTTCAGGTTATGACAAATGTTTATAAACACTTTGACCCGAAAAATGCATTTGATTTTTATTTTTCGGGGCAAACGCAAGATTTGAGCCAAAGCCTGCCCCTGAAAGTTTCTATCAGGGGACAAGCCCTTGACAAATTATCTCCTTTGCCTTTAACAAAGAGGAGTTTCGTGTTTTGCTT
>JACRNJ010000031.1 GCA_016219285.1 Deltaproteobacteria bacterium | reverse complement strand
GCTCGGTTTACATTTCTTACCGTTGCCTTGTGCAACATGGGTGTATTCCTCCTTTGTTTTATTTTGCTGATAATACATGGAGAATACACCCTCTTTTTTTATGGTTCAATGAATTTACACAGAGAAGTTTACATTACCTTTTGCGGTCAACTGCTTGACAACAGCATTTATATAGCATAGACTTCTGCTCTGTAATATCTGCAAAAGGGAAGCGCAAATCCAAATGGCCCAAGACCTTATTATACTTGCAACTTCTCTCATCGTCATTGTAATCGCTGCCGAGATATTTACCAATGCCATTGAATCACTTGGCGCAAAATTAAAATTTTCAGAAGGTGTAACCGGAAGCATATTCGCGGCAGTGGGTACTGCCCTGCCTGAGACAATGGTGCCTCTGGTTGCAATATTTGCCGGCAACTCTGCAAAGATAAGCGAAGAGGTTGGCGTTGGAGCCATACTGGGAGCGCCATTCATGCTTTCAACCATTGCCATGTTTCTTGTGGGCGGCGCTGCATGGGTATTCAGGCACAGAAGAAAAAAGGTAATAATACATCCTGAACATTCTGGATTAAAACGAGACCTTGAGTTTTTTCTCGTTGTATTCTCTCTGGCGTTCCTTGTGGCATTTACGCCTCCAACATGGAGACTCTTGCGCATATTTGTGGCAATAATGCTTGTGCTTGCGTATTTTTATTATGTGATGGAAACTATAAAGGCGAGCAAAGCGCTTGTAAAAGACGGCCATACTACAGAAGAAAGCAAAAACCTTTATTTATCTGCCATATTTAAAGACCACATGTTTTTTGTTGTTGTTCAGCTTTTCATTGGCCTTGCCCTTATTATAGCCGGCGCAAAAGGGTTTGTGGTCGGTGTTGAACATCTTGCGGAGGTTCTGCATGTTCCGGTTATTGCGCTTTCTCTTTTGATTGTTCCGATTGCCACTGAGCTTCCTGAAAAGGTAAACAGCATCGCATGGATAAGGCATGGCAAGGACACGATGGCAGTGGGAAATATTACTGGCGCTATGGTTTTTCAGGGAAGCCTCCTTCCTGCAATAGGTATATTCCTTACGCCGTGGACGACAAACCTTACAGTTACTGCAAGCTGCATTATTACCCTTTTGGCCAGCGGCTGGCTGTATCTGCTTGTCACAAAAAAGACAAAGATTACGCCGCCACTACTGATTGCCAATGGCGTTTTGTATATCCTCTTTGTAATCATTGTTTTGATAAGCCTGTAAATACAGCCTCCAACCCAAAATCTGATTTACCCAAAAATAAAAACCAACTGCATTTTTCGGGTTTAGGATTTTTGGGCCAGCTTTTCACTTTACTTTTTGACAATAAAACCTTATAAATATTAGGCATAGAACAAAGGTCTTGCCATGTTCTATATCTCTATTTTGTGATGAAAAAAAGTGAAACATTCCTAAAAATTATCATTATTGAAAAATTTACACTTGGAATAATTGCCGTCCTATTGTCCTTTGGCATCATAAGCCTTATAAATAAGGATATGGAGAAATTTGCAAACGAAATTGTTACCTTTTTCAACCTTGATATGAATAATTACTATATTAATACGTTTATAAATAGAATAGGGATGATTGAAAATGGAACAATTATCGGGGTTTCAATTGGCATGGTTTCTTATGCATCCCTGAATCTTGTAATGGGTTATGGTTTATACAGGAGAAAGAGGTGGGCTGAATGGCTGACTGTGATTGCAACCTCTCTCTTCATTCCCTTTGAAATATATGAGGTTGTTCAGGAGCAAACCATAATCCGTATAGGTGTTTTGATATTAAATATTGCAATTGTTTATTATCTTGCTAAGAATAAAGAGTTGTTTAAGAGAAGGGGAAATGGCTGATATAAGCATTATAAAATTTGATGAAAAGGGGCTTGTCCCTGCAATTGCACAGGATTATGTTACAGGGGATATCTTGATGATGGCATACATGAATAGAGATGCCCTGGAAAAAACATTGTCAACCGGCAGGGCATACTATTTCAGCCGTTCAAGAAATAAATTATGGCTCAAAGGCGAGACCTCTGGAAATATTCAAGAGGTTAAGGCCATTTACTATGATTGCGATAAGGACGCCATACTTTTAAAGGTTAAGCAGACTGGTGTTGCGTGTCATACGGGAGAGAGGAGTTGTTTTTTTAGGAGGCTGGATAAAAAAAGTGCAGAGTCAGGAGTCAAAAGCCAGAAGTTAGCAAACCTTAATATACTGTCAGAACTTTTTGAGACCATAAAACAGAGAAAAAACGCCTCGCCGGAAAAATCATATATTGCATCTCTGTATGCAAAGGGTCTTGATAAGATACTGGAAAAGGTGAAAGAAGAATCCTTTGAACTTATTCATGCCGCAAAGAGCGGTAAAAGAGATGAAATCGTCCATGAGATGGCAGATCTCTGGTTTCATACCATTGTCCTGCTTGGTCAAAAAGATATATCCTTGCAGGATATATTGGATGAATTAAAAAGAAGAACAGGCGTATCGGGCATAGAAGAAAAGGTATCGCGAAAGAAAGCATGATGAATTTACGAATTACGATTTACGAATTACGATTTAAAATCTTTAAAATCTGAAATCGTAAATATACAATCGTAAATCTTTCCTGGGAGGTAATTATGGATTGCATTTTTTGCAAGATTGCAAAAAAAGACATACCATCGGCCATGGTCTTGGAAGATGACAAGTTCATTGCTATAAAAGATATAAACCCGCAGGCGCCGGTGCATATCCTGATAATACCCAAAAGGCATTTCTCAACAATTTTAGAATGCAAAGATAAAGCTCTTTTAGGCGATATGCTTTCCATGGCTAACCAGATAGCCGAAAAGCTTGATGTTCATAAAAAAGGCTTTCGGGTTACTATAAATACAAACCGTGAAGGCGGCCAGACAATATTTCACCTGCACATGCACCTGCTTGCAGGAAGACCTCTTTCCGGAGTAATGGGCTAATAGCAGAGGCTGTGTCCTCAAACTCATGTAAAATAGCGATGTTTTTAATCTCTATTTTACTCGTATAAATTTTTCTTGCAGTAATTTGGTGTAGTTGTTATTATATGCAGCTTAAATATTATTGGGAGGTTGTATGAAACAAGGAATACATCCAAAATACGAATCAACTACTGTTCAGTGCGCCTGCGGCTCTGTTGTAGAGACAAGATCTACCAAAAAGGATATAAAGGTAGAGATATGCTCCAGCTGCCATCCATTTTTTACAGGCAAGCAGAAATTGGTGGATTCTGCCGGCAGGGTAGAGAGATTTAAGAGGAAGTATAAAAAATAATTTTAGATTTACGATTTACGATTGCAGATTTATGATTTTGGTTTTAAATCGTAATTCGTAAATATCAAATCGTAAATCTCTATGAAGGTAACCCTCCTTAATTTTACCCCGGCCCCTGAAAAAACCATAGTTCTGGCTGCCAGACTCTGTTATTCAGATAGTGATATTTCCCAATTAGAAAAAAAGGTTGAGGATATATCTTACGAAAAGTTTCTGGGTAAGATTCTCAAGATGGGACATCTTTCTGTGCTGGAACACGCCAGTTTTACCTTTGGTATAGAGGGTATATCAAGGGCTACATCTCACCAACTGGTGCGGCACCGCCTTGCATCCTATTCCCAGCAGAGCCAACGGTATGTAAAATTTAAAGAGCCTGAGTTTGTAACGCCGCCTTCTGTTAAAAAAAACCTCGAACTTGAGGAAAAGTTTTCTGGTACCGTTGCATCCCTTTATAATTTTTATAATGAGATGCTGGAAGCCGGTATACCGGCAGAGGATGCCAGATATATCTTTCCTAATGCCGCTACAACAAAGATTATAGTTACAATGAATGCCAGAGAGCTGCTTCATTTCTTCGGCCTTCGTTCATGCGAGAGGGCTCAGTGGGAGATAAGGGATATGGCAAAGAAGATGCTTGCCCTGGTGAAAAAAGAAGCCCCTTTTATATTTAAAAAAGCAGGCCCCGGGTGCGTAAGCGCCAATAAATGCACAGAAGGTGAAATGACCTGTGGAAGGCCGGACGAGATAAGAGAGGAGTTTAAAAAAATATAGAACATTGCAAATTGAAGATTGCAAAAGTTAAAATTAAAAGATGTAAAGATAGAAAACTGACCACTATTTTGTTTTGCACTTTTCATTTTGCAATTTACATTTTACAATGGAGCAAAGCGACATGCTTAACCGACTTGAACAAATAGAAAAGCGATATGTTGAACTTGGCAATCTCTTAAGCGACCCAAAGGTCATTTCCGACCAGGAAAGCTTTCAGAAATATGGCAAGGAACATTCCACTCTTGCTGAAATGGTGGAGATATATCAAGAGCTAAAAAAGGTAGACAACTATCTGCAGGAAAACAAGACAATTCTGGAGGGAAAAGACGAGGAATTGCGGGAATTGGCCAAAGAGGAATTTCCTGAACTTCAAAAGAGAAGGGGTGAATTGGAAGAAAAACTTAAAGTCCTCCTTCTTCCAAAAGATCCGAACGATGAAAAGAATATTATTATAGAGATACGGGCAGGCGTTGGCGGCGATGAGGCCGCAATCTTTGCCTTTGATCTTTTCAGGATGTATTCAAGATATGCTGAGGCTCAACGTTGGAAGGTGGAGGTGTTAAACAGCAGCCCCATAGGCCTCGGCGGCCTGAAAGAGATAATAGCCATTATCGCCGGCAAGGGCGCATACAGCAAACTAAAATACGAGAGCGGTGTTCACCGTGTTCAACGCGTGCCTCAAACAGAGGCTTCCGGCAGGATACACACATCAACTGTCACGGTAGCGGTATTGCCGGAGGCCGAAGATGTTGAGGTAGAGATAAAAGAGGCAGATTTAAAGGTTGATACTTTTCGGGCTGGCGGCGCAGGCGGGCAGAATGTAAATAAGGTGGAGACTGCTATAAGGATAACGCATATCCCGACAAATATTATTGTTCAGTGTCAGGCTGAAAGGAGCCAGCATAAAAACAGGCTTCAGGCCATGAAGATACTGGCGGCAAGGCTTTTGGACATAAAACAAAAGGAACAGGAAGAAAAGATTGCAAAAGAAAGAAAAAGCCAGGTCGGGACAGGCGATCGGAGTGAAAAAGTGCGGACATATAATTTCCCTCAAAATCGCGTCTCAGACCACAGGATTGGCCTCACCCTTCATAAGCTTGACGCTGTAATAGAAGGCGACTTGAATGAACTTATAGAAACACTTGGGCATCATTATCAAACAGAGGCGCTGAAGGGACAAAGCGCGGCTGCATGATTGAAAGATGAAAAACACCATAAAAAATATATTTTCTCGTTATCCTGAAATAATCGCCGCCTATCTCTTCGGTTCTCTTGCAGCCGGGAGGGGACGGCGGGGGAGTGATGCGGATATAGCGGTTTTGCTGGATGTGGACACTGCTTCTGAAAAGGCTATGTCAATCCGGCTTCAACTTATGGCAGAACTAGAAGGCTTTTACGAAAGGGATGCGGAGGTGATTGTGTTGAATGATGCCTCGCTCTTTTTCATCAGCGAGGTTTTCAGGGGCAAGGTTGTTTATGATAAAGACCCTGTCAAACGCGCCGGATTTGAATCAATCAAAAGGCGGGAATATTTTGATTTTGCCTATTATCTCAAGCAATACAGAAAGGCATTTTTAGAGCGTATAAAGACAAAAGGGCTTTCGGAGGCGTATGGAGGTCGTTAAGAGAAAACTTGGCCTTTTGGCGGAATATCTCAAAGACCTGAAGGAGTATGAAAGGGTTTCTTATGTCCAATATACCGGCAGCAAGATGTTGTCCCGGTATATCGAAAGAACCCTGCATCTTGCTATAGAAGTTTGTCTTGATATTGCAAGCCATATTATTTCCATCAAAGGATTCAGAGAGGCAAAGGATAACAAAGACATGTTCGAAATCCTCACGGAGGAAGGGATCATTCCCGAAAAATTAAAACACCCTTTAACAGAGATGGCAAAATTCAGAAATATCATTGTCCACGGTTACGAAAAGATAGACGCAGCCTATGTTGTTAAAGTCCTGCAAAAGGATTTAAAAGATTTTGATGCGTTTGCGGAAAGCATACTCGAACTTATTGATAAGGAGAAACGGATTTGAAGTTTCTAAAAATCCACAAATGGAGGTGCGTTATGAAGCATAATCTGTTTTTGGTAATGATTATGGTTTTAGCGGTTTTGACGCCATATCAGGCGAAGGCAGGGCAGGAAATAGACAACTGCTTTGCCTACACAAATGCAGGAGACTACCAGAGGGCGATTGAGGCAGGAAAGAAGGCAGTGGAACTTTATCCAAAAGATGGCGATGCCAATTTCTGTTTGGGCGATGCTTATAGAAGCATTGGTCAATTTAAGCTTGCATTAACTTATTTGAAAGAGGCGGAAAGATTTTTTACATCAAAGCAATACCTGATATCTATTTATAATAAGTTGGGACTTGTTTTTAGTGGCATGGGTGATTATGACAATGCCCTGTTTTACGATAATAAACATCTCTTTCTCACAAGAAAATTGGGGAATAGAAAAGGAGAAGCATCCGCCCTTAATAATATTGCTCTAATTTTTGAAGAGAAAGGCATGACCGATAAGGCATTGGGTTATTACGAGGAATCTTTAAATCTATCTGATGAGAAGGATAAAGCAGCAACATACAATAACATCGGCAGTATATATTACCAAAAAGGGTAATATCAAAAGGCTATTGAATATATGAAAAAGGCTATTGAAATATCGGAAAGAAACGGAGATTATCACGGCACTGCGATAGGTACGCTTAACCTTGGAGATGATTACCGAAAAACAAAAGATTTTGTTCATGCAGAGGAATATCTGACGCAAGGCCTTAAAAGCATATTGAAGGTGGGAGACAAAAACTGGGAGGCAGCTGCATATAAATATCTTGGTTGGTTTTATAGGAACCTCTGAAAAACTACCTTTTTTAAAATTGTCATGCCAGAATGCTTCTGTCGGGCATCCATAAGTCATTAAATTTACAAGAACTGGATTCCCGCTAAAAACATGCGGGAATGACATAAAAAGAGTTTTTCAGAGTGTCCTATAGAGATAAAGGAGAGATGCAGAAGGCAAAAGACTATCTCACAAAGGCATATAACCTTTTTGATTCCATAGGCGCCAAAGCTGATGCGCAAGATGCGCTGGAGAGCCTAAAGAAATTGGAGAATAGCAAAGTGGCAGGGAAATGAAGAGGCTCAAGCAATGGGTGGAAAAAGCTAAAACATTATTTAACTGGATATTTGTTGGTGAAAAACAAGATAAACCATTACAGCTAACCTTTAAAGAAGCAGAAAAGTTTGTAAAGATTATTGCCGCTATGTTTATTGCGATTGGCGGAATATGGTATGCACATTTTAAGACGCTGCCAGCGCCAGGGAAATTATCCAATTACGATATTATGATTTCAGCATTATTGCTGGGGCTGGTTCTATATGAATTGAGGTGTTTTTATTTATACGGTTTGTTGTTGTTAAATGAAAAGAATGAATTTTTACTGAAAAATATTGCTCATATGCGTGCTGCTTTTCTCAGGGCATGGCCATTATTTTTCTTGATAGCGTTTATTGCAGCTTTCGTTGAGAAGTTGTTTCCTGCAGATAAATTCAAGGAGTTATCGTGGTCAATAGGAATCATAATGCTGGTTGTTTTTATAGGAGTTGGTATCATTCTTCGTAACTTTCTTGCTAACAACTCTATAAGACCGGCGAGAGCCGTTTTGCCTGAAGTATTGCTGATACTATCTTATTTGCTTGCACTGGGATTCCTCGTGATTTTATTAAAGATAGTTGTTCCAACGATTTGAAGATGACGATGAATAAAGAAGAAATGGTTTCTTTATTAAAAGCCTACTTCCAACAGAAAACCAGCGCCTATGCGCTTGACATGGCATTCCTCTACGGTTCTTGGGCAGGAGGCGGGTATCCAAACATGGAATCGGATGTGGATGTGGCGGTTTTGTTTCGGGGAGAGATGCCGGAAGATAAGGCTTTTGTATCAGACGGAGAGGTTGAAGGGACAAAGCGCGGCAGCGTAACGGTTCGTAGTTAGCCTTATGGATAAAATCATCATACAAGGCGGCAGTCGTCTTGCAGGCGAGGTAGAGATAAGCGGCGCTAAGAATGCGGCATTGGCAATTCTTTCCGCAGCCCTTTTGACAGACGAATGGAATACATTTTATAATGTTCCAAGATTAAAAGATATTGAGACTATAAAAACACTGCTCCTCCATATCGGGGCTGATATAGAGGAAGACGGCAACACCTTAAAGATTAGAACCAGAAACATACAAAACGCTGAAGCGCCTTATGATCTGGTCAAGACCATGAGGGCATCGGCTTTGGTGCTAGGGCCGCTTTTGGCAAGGTTTAAAAAGGCACGGGTTTCCTTGCCAGGCGGATGTGCAATAGGCGCAAGGCCCATGAATCTCCATCTTTTGGCCTTGGAAAAGATGGGCGCCGACATAAAGATAGAAAGCGGTTATATTGACGTAAAGGTAGTCCCACGGCTTAAAGGTGCAAAGATATATTTTGACATATCTACTGTAACCGGCACAGAAAACATTATGATGGCAGCAGCGCTTGCAGATGGCATTACGATTTTGGAAAATGCCGCTTGCGAGCCGGAAGTGGCTGAACTGGCAGATGTGCTGAATAATATGGGCGCCTGCATAAAAGGCGGAGGCACGGACTGCATCACCATAGAAGGTGTTGACAGCCTGAAACCGGTAACGCACACAGTCATGCCTGACAGGATAGAGGCAGGGACATTTATGGTGGCGACAGGCATGACTAAAGGAAATGTGCTGATAAAAAACTGCCCCATCCAGAATCTTGAGACGCTTGCTGTAAAATTACAAGCGGCAGGGGTGGAGATAAAAACAGAATCGGGCGGCGTGCGGGTAATAGGAAATTCTCCACTGCAAAGCGTAGATGTAAAAACCCTTCCCTATCCCGGCTTTCCCACGGATATGCAGGCACAGTTCATGGCAATGATGAGCATTGCAAACGGCCTTTCGGTAATAACAGAAACAGTATTTGAAAACAGGTTTATGCATGTAAGCGAACTCCGAAGGATGGGCGCAGACATAAGGATAGATGGAAGAAATGCCTTTGTTAAGGGAATGTCATCTTTAAACGGCGCGCCGGTAATGGCAACCGATTTAAGGGCAAGTGCGTCATTGATATTAGCAGGTCTCGCAGCCGAAGGGGTAACAGAGGTATCCAGGGTATATCATCTTGACAGGGGCTATGAAAAGATAGAAGAAAAACTCAAGAGGCTTGGCGCAAATATAAAGAGGGTGAAGGCATGAAGAAGACAGAAGTCAGAATAAATCGTAAATCTAAAATCGTAAATCCTAAATCCGAATTAACTATCGCTTTGCCCAAAGGTCGCATTTTGAATGAGGCTGTTGCGCTGTTTAAAAAAATCGGCATTGACTGCGCAGGTGTTATGAAGGACAGCAGGCAGCTCATCTTTGAAAACAAAAAAGACCGCATCAGGTTTATGATAATTCGCTCCCAGGATGTGCCGACCTATGTTGAATACGGCGCAGCAGATGTTGGAATAGCGGGGAAGGATGTGCTTCTGGAGCAAGAAAGGGATATTTACGAGCCGCTTGATCTTGGCATAGGTTTTTGCAGGATGATTGTCGCCGAACCCAAGGAATTGGGCAAGAAGGATAATCCAAGACACTGGACACATGTAAGGGTTGCTACCAAATATCCAAACATCACCTTGAAACACTTTATGAATAAAGGTATACAGGTGGAGATAATCAAACTTTACGGCTCTATTGAACTTGCCCCTCTCCTCGGCCTTTCGGAAAGGATAGTTGACCTTGTTGCAACAGGCGAAACCATGAAGCGAAACGGTCTTGTGGAGGTAGAGGAGATAATGAAGGTGACATCAAAACTCATCTGCAACAGGGCATCGCTCAAGACAAAACCTGAGAGGATACGGGAGTTGGTGGAGGGGTTGAAGGGAGGCAAAATATGAAAGTCGTTGAAACAAAAAATGATATTTTTGATATTCTTAACTTGCATATAATGGAAATCAAAGACTTCATACACCTTGCTTTTTTCCTTGAAGACCTGCTTCACCGGAAAGTGGAGCTTGTTACTCCAGAAAGTATAAGTCCTTATATCAAGCCCCAAATCCTTAAAGAGGTTGAGTATGTCGCACAATGAGTATTTACAACACATTCTGGATGAGGCAGAGTTTCTTTTGGAATTGACTACGATATAGTATGGGATATTGTTATCAACGGAATACCTGAATTAAAAAGCAAACTCGATAAAATTTTAGACAAGAATAAATAAATCTGTCCTCATTATCGTCTCCAAATCATAAATGTCATTCCCGAGTGCTTCTATCCCCGATAGAAGCACTCGGTGACGAATCCAGTTCTTACTAATTCTCATCTTCCTATGACAACAAAGTAGACCTCTTTTTTAAGAGGGAATTTAAAAAAACCCAGAAAATAGAAATTCATAAATCATTTAAGGGAACTCCTAGTGTAGTGTTACATAAATAACTTTACTTATGTAAAATACTATGTATAATGGTTTTATGTGTAGAGTAGCAGAAACCATTATATTGACAGAAAAAGAGCAGATAACAATAGACGC
>JACRNJ010000029.1 GCA_016219285.1 Deltaproteobacteria bacterium | reverse complement strand
CAAGCCCTTGACAAATTATCTCCTTTGCCTTTAACAAAGAGGAGTTTCGTGTTTTGCTTCAACAAAATACATAATTTGTCAAGGGCAAGGAAAAGCTGGTTGGACAAAACGGAGCATACTGTTTTAAGTAATTGTAGCCAGCCGATTTATCGGCGCTTTTAAAAACGCCCATGGGGCGCCCAACAGAAGGTTGGGTCGGGCAAGCTACAAAAAGCGCCATGGATGATCCACTGAAGAAATCTATTTCCTTTTGAGATGAAATACGCATTGAGGGAGGCTTTGTCTTTCAGGTCTTTGGGTTATCTCTTTAAATCTTAAAGAAACTACCTTGCATGTTATTGCCATCTTGCTGTCTATCTTTTCTTCTACTGCAACTTTACTGCCCAAGCTGGTTAAGACCAATAGTGATGCTTGCCGGCAATACAGATTTAAGAAATGGTAACCTTCTTAATCTTGCCTGAAGCCAGATTGATTTTCAAAACAGGAGCATCTGTCTTGAATCTGAACAAACTAAAAACAGACAGAGACTCATCCTCCCTTTAAATGAAACCCACATGAACCTTCGGCTCACAAAGGGGCATGAAAATAGTAGGGTGGGCTTTGCCCATCATTACAAAGGACAATGTTTGCGGTGGGCGCAGCCCACACTACGATTCTGCGCCATACCTTCATCAGCAACCTCCTGCACTCCAGCCTAGACCTGCGATATACAATGGATAAGGCAGGACACAAACGGCTTGCAACAACAACCCGCTATTTGCATGTCATTGAAAGCAAGGAATCCCCGCTTAAAAAAATGCGGTTTGGAGGGTCATAAAACGGGTCATGGTCTTGCGCTTATTCACAGGCAAGGGTCATAAAATTGGCCATAAATTTACCATTACTTCATATCTCTTTATAGCACTTTATACTACATTTTAGCACAATAAAAAAGGCTGTAACATCCTGATATTTCTAAAATATCTTGATATTGCAACCCCTTGATTTTTCTGGCGTCCCCACAGGGATTCGAACCCTGGTTACCGCCGTGAAAGGGCGATGTCCTTGGCCTCTAGACGATGGGGACTCTTTTAAATTTATGATTTACGATTTTTGATTTTAGATTTAAAATCTGAAATCACAAATCTAAAATCTTAAATTATTTTTTGGTGAGCCGCCCGGGATTCGAACCCGGGGCCCACGCCTTAAAAGGGCGTTGCTCTACCATCTGAGCTAGCGGCTCGTTCTGATTTTTGATTTACGATTTACAAATTACGAATTACGATTTAAAATCCAAAATCATAAATCTAAAATCGTAAATCTACTTAAACGGATTCTCAATCATTATGGCTTCTTTTCTTCCAGCGCCTACCGAGACCATAATTATACTAACTCCAGTTAATTCCTCAAGTCTTTTTATATACTTTAATGCATTTTTAGGCAAGTTATCCAGTTTTGTAACACTGCTTGTTGGTTCTTGCCATCCGTCCATAATCTCATATATAGGTTTGCAATTATTCAATATGCCGCTGTCAGCAGGAAAATCTTTTACAATATTATTTTTGTAAATATAGCCAGTGCATATCATTATTTTGTCCAATTTGTCCAGCACATCCAGCTTGGTTAATACCATGCCATCAAGGCCGTTTAGCCGCGCAGCATATCTTACGGCTACCGCATCAAACCAACCGCACCTCCTCGGCCTTCCAGTTGTTGCGCCATATTCTCGCCCTTCCTCTCTCAGTCTTTCCCCTTCTTCACCATGCAGTTCTGTTGGAAAAGGCCCTTCGCCAACTCGTGTAGTATAGGCCTTAGATATGCCGATAACACTGTCGAGCTTTGTCGGCCCTATGCCACTCCCTGTCGCTGCTTCCCCTGCTACTGTATTGCTGGAGGTTACAAACGGATATGTGCCGTGGTCTACATCAAGGAGCGTTCCCTGCGCCCCTTCAAACAATATATTCTTCTGCTTATTTATTGCATCGTTAAGATAACTGGATGTATCTGTAATATAACCAGCAATCCTTTCTGTATATGATAGGTACTGATTGTACATATCATGCACCTCAAAACCATTCTCATGAAACAGGTTTTTCAACAGCTGATTCTTTTCAAGCAGATTGAACTTAAGTTTTTCTCTAAATACCTCTTCTCTCAACAGGTCTCCGCATCTTATGCCGCACCTGGCAACTTTGTCTTCATAGGCAGGGCCAATACCCCTTCCGGTTGTCCCAATCTTAAGTTTACCCCTAATCCGTTCTCTTACCGCATCCAGTCTTTTGTGATACGGCATTATGAGGTGAGCATCCTCACTGATGAGCAGATTGCTGTCATCTTGAAATTGACCTTTTGAGCGGAGGGTATCAATCTCTTCCAATAAAATTTCCGGATCCACCACTACGCCATTTCCTATTATGCATTTTTTACCTTTATGCAGTATGCCTGAGGGAATAAGGTGGAGGATGAATTTCTCTCCGTTTACTACTACCGTATGGCCTGCATTATTGCCGCCATGAAATCTGACTATTATATCTGCGTATTCACTTAAGATATCAACTATTTTCCCCTTGCCCTCGTCTCCCCACTGGGCGCCGACCACTACGATATTCTTAGCCATGTATTTGCCCTTCCATCGCAGTAACTACATTTTCTACATCAAAGGCAAAACCGATAGCAGCGCAGGGATAGCCATATTTCTGCATCAGGTTGTCGTATCTGCCTCCGGTCATTATTGCCTTGCCCACTCCTCGGGCAAAGCCCTCAAAGATTATTCCGGTATAGTAATCAAATCCCCGCATCTCTGCCAGGTCAAAGGTTATAAATTGTGTTAGTCGTTTTGTGTCAATTATCTTTAAAATTTTCCAAAGATTTTCTACAGCCATTTTAGCCTGTGCGCTTTCGGCTATAGATGACGCTTTTTTCAGGACCTCTTTGCCGCCAAATAGAGACGGAATAGTTTTGAGGGCATTTTTGTATTTGTTTGCTGCCTTATTCCCCAAGTCATCCAATATTACTTCCAGCGCCGAGCCGTCTTTCAGGGCGATAGCGTCTTTTATCTTGTTCTTTTCTATGATGTTTAAAACTGGGTTGTCCAGCATCCCTTTCACAAATCCAACTTCGCCAATATCTATTTTGAAATTTTTAAGCCCTAAACCTTTAAGGCCGTTAATTGCTATAATGATTATCTCTGCATCAGCCTCAGGTGACAGCTCGTTTGTTATAAGCTCTGCCCCAATCTGCTGAATCTCTCTCGGCCTGCCGCTGCGTGGTTCCTGATAACGAAAAACTTTTTCATTATAACATACCCTAATCGGCAGTTTATAATCCCGCATACGGGTAGCCACAACCCTTGCTATCTGCGGGGTTATATCAGGTCTGACAGCAACCACCTTGCCTGTTGCCGGGTCTATAAATTTAAATACCTTGTCCCTTAAATCAATTCCCAATCCAATGGAAAGCACGTCGAGATATTCAAGGAACGGGGTTATTACCCTCTTAAATCCACATTTCCCCAAAAGTGGCAGAATACATTCTTCCACCTCCTCTACTTTGCCCGCTTCTTCAGGTAAACTGTCCTTTACACCGGGAGGAAGGGATATGTTGGGTTGATTAGCCATATATAAGAAATCCTAAATCCTAATGTCTAATTCCTAATGAAATGTCCAATAATTAAATTTCTAATGTTTTTTTGATATTTGACATTTTATCCTTGACAGATATTCTTCCTGTCAAGGATTTATTAGAAATTAGGATTTAGAAATTAGAAATTTAGCGCAGTGTCTACTTGTTTTCAGCATTCACTTAAATTCGTAATTCCAATTCATAATTGACTGTATTACAACCTCACCACCTTTGCAGAAATCATATGTGGTAATTTTAAAAGTTTTGACAAGAGGTCAGCCGTCAAAGGGGTGTCTATATTCCAAACCGAGACAGCCTCACCGCCAATTGCCTGTCTGCCGAGATGCAGTCGTGCTATATTGATATTGCCTGTGCCGAGCAGTGTGCCCACATTGCCGATAACGCCGGGTTTATCATAATTGTGAAGTACCAGGAGATAACCTTCCGGCACTGCGTCCAGAAAAAATTTATCTATCCTTACTATCCTCGGCTCTTTTTTGCCGAAGAGTGCGCCTTCTATAAGATTTTCCGATTCTTTTGTTTTTACCTTTATGGTAATGCTGCTGGCAAAATCGATAGCCCTTGAACTTTTAATCTCTACTACCTTTATGCCGCGCTCTTTTGCCACAAACGGTGCATTCACAAAATTTACCTGCTGATCCATCAACTGGTCAAGCAACCCTTTAATTGCAGCGATGGTAACAGGCGCAACATCGTATGAAACCACATCGCCGCTATATTCTATGGTGACCTCCTCTATGCCGCCTTTGAGTACCTGCCCCTGGAAAATACCAAGTTTTTCAGCAAGCAAGATGTATGGATTCAGGTTTGCAAGCAATTCGGCAGGCACAGACGGAACATTGACCGCATTTCTTATGGTGCCTTTTACAAGATAGTCCACAATCTGTTCAGCTATTGCTATGGCAACATTTTCCTGCGCCTCTGAGGTAGATGCGCCGAGGTGCGGTGTGAGAATTACTTCATCCATTTGTAAAAGCTGGTTGTCGGAGGGTGGTGGTTCTTTTTCAAACACATCCATTGCTGCTCCGGATACTGTGCCTTGTTTGATGGCATCACACAAATCTTTTTCATTGACTATCCCGCCTCTGGCACAATTTATAATTCTCACGCCTTTTTTCATCTTTGCAAAGGCGTCTTTATTCACCAGACCCTTTGTTTCGTTTGTAAGAGGCACATGTATAGATAGAAAATCACTTCTTTTATATAACGTCTCCAACGATACCAACTCAACCCCCAGCCTGTCTGCTGCCTCCTGCGACAGATACGGGTCATACGCGATCACATTCATCTTGAGTCCCTGCGCCCTGTCAGCCACAACGCTTCCGATATTGCCCACGCCGAGGATGCCGAGGGTTTTGTTCGTTACTTCCGTGCCTTCAAATTTTTTCTTTTCCCATTCTCCTTTGCGCATGGATGCAGTAGCCTGTGGAATCTTTCTCGCCAACGCCATAAGCATGGATACCGCATGTTCAGCAGTTGTTATGGTATTGCCGCCCGGGGTGTTCATCACCACAATCCCCTTTTTTGTTGCAGCCTGCGTGTCAATATTATCAACTCCTGTGCCTGCCCTGCCGATGACTTTTAAATTATCCGCAGCCTCTATGATATCAGCAGTAACCTTTGTGGCGCTTCTGACAACAAGGGCGTGATAACCTTTTATCACCTTCTTTAATTCTTCGGGTTTCAGTTTTGTATTAACATCAACCTGAAGCCCATGCGCATTTTTAAAAATCTCAACACAGCTATCAGACATGCTATCGCTGATAAGAACCTTCATTATTTATAAGACCTCCAAATGCCAAATTTCTAAATCCTAATTTCTAATAAATCCTTGACAGGAAGAATATCTGTCAAGGATAAAATGCCAAATGTCAAAAACAATTCATTAGAAATTAGACATTAGGATTTAGGATTTTACTTCATTACTACTTATACCCTTCCATCAAAATCTCCTGTGCCGCTGCAATGCCCTTGCCGAACTCAACCTTATGGCCGAACTTTTTCAGCGCCATCTCAATGGATGAAATAGCGATAATAATATCAAAAGTATCAATATATCCGAGATGGGCAATCCTGATAATCTTTCCTTTGAGATGATCCTGTCCACCAGCCATGGTAATGCCCATATCATCGCGGAGATATTTCACAAACTTTCCGCCGTCAACACCTTCCGGTATATATGCGCCGGTTGTGGCATCGCTTGGATTATCGGGTGCAAGGAGTTTCAGCCCCATAGCCTTTACAGCAGCCCTAGTTGCGCTGGCAAGCCGGTTATGCCGCGCAAAAACATTTTCCAATCCTTCCTCTTTCAACATCTTTAGCGCATCTCTCAAGCCTATAACAAGCGAAGCTGCCGGTGTGTAGGCAGTTGTGTTTTCCTTTAGGTTTTTTCTCTCTTTCTTGAAATCAAAATAAAATCTCCGGCACTTTGCCGTTTCCATAAACTTCCATGCCTTCTCGCTCAAGGCTGCAAATGCCAGACCCGGGGGCAGCATAAACGCCTTTTGCGAACCGGAAACCAGAACATCTATGCCCCACTCATCCATAGGTGTAGGAAAAACTCCGACAGAGGTTATTCCGTCCACAATCAGCAGACAATCCTGCCGATCTTTTATAAGCGCTGCCACTTCTTTCACAGGATGAGCAACGGTCGTAGAGGTTTCGCTTGCCTGCATCAAAACGCCTTTTATCTCATGGTTTGCATCCAATGTTTTTTTAACCTCTTTTGGGTCAACCGCCTTGCCCCATTCAACATTGAGCCAGTGAGCTTTGAGTCCATAAGCCTCTGCAATCTTTCCCCACCTTTCGCCAAATTTACCGCCGTTTATAACAAGAACCGCGTCGCCAGGCGAGAACAGGTTTGTTATTGACCCTTCCATTGCCCCTGTGCCTGATGCTGCAAGGATTAGCACATCCTGCTTTGTTTGAAATATATACTTTAAATCCTCCTTTGCCTCTGCAAATATGGCAGAAAATTGCGGTGTCCTGTGATGAATCATTGGCTGAGCCATTGCCAGAAGCACAGTTTCAGGTACCGGCGTAGGCCCTGGCGCAAGCAAAAATCTTTTTTTCATGCAGAATCCTCCTGATTTGCCAAATATATTGTTGTTTTTATTCTCAAAAAGTTAGACAGTAAAAACTAACAAAGGGGATAATATATGTCAAGAAAAATATTGGTTTTGTCATTTAAAAATCAAAACCGCACTATTTTTGATGGATTTAAGAATCAAAACCGCACCCCTCTGTGGTAATCTGGAATTATGATTTTAATTCCAAAAAGGGAGGGGCAAGAGAAATGACAGGGCAAATTCACAAACGGCTTTCTGATGAGCAGGTAAGGATAATTTTGGATAGGTATATCCAAAAGGAGATAAGCGTTTTGCAAGCTATGAACCTGCTTGACTTGAAGCGGAGACAGTTTTTTGAATGGGTTAAACAATCCAATTTTAAATTTTAGCTAACAGAAATCTTTGCTAAATTGACTAGTCGTCTTTGTTTTAAAAATGCTATACTTTTGAGACAGATAAAACTGAAAATATTCAGTCATGTTTCTAATGATTGATAGAATCTTCCCCACACAACATGATTTTGGCGGTCCCAACGGGATTCGAACCCGTGTTTAAGCCTTGAGAGGGCTCCGTCCTGGGCCTCTAGACGATGGGACCTTCTTGCAAAAAATTAAAAATGGAAAAATACAAATTTGTAAGTAAAGATTTTTAAATTTATAATTTGCAACCTTCAATTTTCAATCTGCATTGACACAAGTCTGGCTGGGGGACTAGGATTCGAACCTAGATAGCAAGAGTCAGAGTCTTGCGTCCTGCCGTTAGACGATCCCCCAGTTAGGAAGATATTTAATGTAAAGCAAATATAAAAATGAGTCAAGATTTTTTGTGTCTTCTTTGCAAAAATAGTGATTATATACTGTTGGACGGTATAAAAAGGCAAGTTTTATAAAAATGGAAGGGCTTTTTATAGTGTGCCAGTTCTAACCAAAATGCTCTTTCTTATCCCAAACTTTAGATAATCTGCTTTTTATTTGCTCCAGCCTTACCTTCTTTCTGAATTCAACCTCGTCCACCTTGAATTTGAATACCTTTTTGCCGTTTATAAAAATAGTAGGTATATCTTCTCTGTATTTTCTGAACAACTCCTCACTGGCAGTAATATCAACCTCTTTAAAAGAGAAAGACACCTCTTTATTGACCTTGCTTATAAGCTCTTTGGCTTTTTTACAAAGGCAGCAACCCTTTTTTGAATATATTTCAACTCTAACCATAATTAAGCCACAATGTTTTATCTATTAAGAAAAGAAACTGTTCATGTATCCTGTAAATATAGCAAAATAATTAAAATATATCAATATGCCAGTAAGAATCAGGAAGCTGCCAGTTACTATTGAAACAACCCTCATATGTTTTTTAAGCTTATTGAAGTGTTTAAGGAAGGTGTTTATGCCAATGGAGGTAAGAAAGAATGGGATAGCAAGCCCTAGAGAGTAAATACTTAAAAGAAGCACACCCTGAAATAAAGTGTTGGAGGAGGCAGCCATCATAAGGATAGTTGCCAGTATCGGCCCTATACAAGGTGTCCAGCCTGCTGCAAACCCAACCCCGATAAGAAATGAACCAAAGATGCCTGCCGGTTTTTCCCTGAAAAAGTGCAGCCTTTTATCCCGCTGCAGAATAGCAAAGTTTATTACACCTACGATATGGATGCCGAGCAGGACAATTACTATGCCTCCAACTTTTCTGATAACATCCTGATATGTGCGCAGCAGTTCACCTGCAAAACTTGCAGATGCTCCAAGGCTTACAAAAACCATAGAAAAACCCAGTATAAACATCAATGAGTTTATAAGTATGATCTTTTTAAGTTCTTTACTTCCATTCTCACTTGACAATTCTTCAAATGATATACCTGTAACAAAAGAGATATAAGACGGCACAAGCGGCAGGACGCAAGGCGACACAAACGAAAGAAGACCAAATAAAAATGCAATGGGTATTGAAACCTCTTGTGTCATAGTTGTTTCAGGTTTGTGATTTTAGATTGATAATTCATGAATCATAATTCTTCAATCTATCTCTTAAGTATCTCCTCTATTAATTTAAATGATTCCAGTGAATCCCACTCCCTCGCCCCTTCTGCCTTACCAATCATCATGCCATTCCTGTCAATCAGATATGTGGTTGGAAAACCCATAGCCCTGTAAGAATTGTTTATCACTGAGCCATCGCTATCCAGAAGGACAGGAAATGTGTAACTTTTATTTTTGATAAAACTGCTAACTTTTTTAACACCCTCTTCAGAATTTACCGCCAGCACAACAAGGCCTTTATCTTTATATCTTTTATGCAGGATATCCATCGACGGCATCTCTATTACGCATGGCGGACACCATGTAGCCCAAAAATTCAAGAATATAACCTTGCCTTTGAAATCCTTTAAAGAAACCCTTCTGCCATCAAGATTATTAAGCGTAAAATCAGGGGCTGGCACAGGCTTTTTCTCCCCAACCTTAATCACCCCTACATCTGCCCAATAATTCCGTCCAGCCGCATTTACATTTAATGGGTATATAAAAAATAAGGCGCAAAGAACCAATGTGATTACATTCTGATAAAATATTGATGATATCAATACGCTGCCTTTTTTTGCTTATACCTATCTGGCGATGACGCCCCGTTTGTTAACAACTCAATGATTGTCCTTACGCTTTCTTGGTTACTCCAATCCCTTGGACCCCATACCTTTTCAGCTATAACGCCATTCTGGTCTATTATAAAGGTCTCAGGAACGCCTGTTGTCTTATAAATCTCTTTTATCTTACCCTTTCTATCATGTAGTATGGGGAATGTAAGTCTGTATTTATTAGCGAATGATTCTACCACACTAAGCTCTTTTGAGTCAACACTTACAGCCAGCAGTTCAAAATTCTGAAACCTCTCTTTAAGCGCTTCATACATTGTCTGCATAGACGGCATCTCTTCTTCACATGGTTTGCACCATGTTGCCCAAAAGTTAACAAAAACCACTTTACCTTTGTAATCGGATAAGTTAACCATCTTGCCGTGCAAGTCAGGTAAGGTAAAATCAGGGGCTGCCTTCCCTGCCAGAACAGGTTCAAATTTCTGCCTCTGTCCAATTATTACCAACAATACTATGCTTATAATTATTGCTACAACAACACCAATTATAACCTTATTGGACAATCCTTTATTTTCACTTAATGTATCCGGCATACAGTCCTCTTAATAAATTTCTAATTTCTAACCCACCGATAGATTCAATCGGGGGCTAATTTCTAATAGAATGTCAAAAAACATAAATTGGAAATTTACGCATTGGACATTTCATTAGAAACATGTCCCCGAAGGCCTTCATCGGGGATTAGACATTAGGATTTAGGAATTATATTCTACTGCTAACCATCTCATTGCGACGCATAGGTATGGAGACCCGGCAAAACAAAGCTTACACCCCAGTAGAGAAAGACAGTTGACAAAAATCCGAATATGGCGACATAGGCCGCCTTTTTGCCTCTCCATCCTCTGGTAACCCTCGCATGGAGATACGCTGCATAGACAAACCAGGTAATAAGGCTCCATGTTTCCTTAGGGTCCCAACTCCAATAGGTCCCCCATGCCTTGTTTGCCCAAACTGCGCCGAGTATGAGTGCGCCCATTGTAAAAAATATAAAACCCCAGGCTACTGACTTATAGCTGAGTTCATCCAAGATTGCAGACGGCGGCAGTCTGTCTACCAAAAAATGAGATGTCTTGCTTTCCTCAAATCTGGCCTTGATGAGATACATTACAGCCATGCCCAATGCCAGACCAAAGCCAGCGTATCCTATAAAGGCCGAGAATACATGTAATTCAAACCAGATACTTTGAAGGGCTGGATTTAGCGGCTGAATATCCTGGAAACGATACGGCAGCATAGAGGTTGCAAGCATTGCTATAAAGGCAATGGACATCACAAATGCGCCTACGACCTTTATTTTATATCTAAATTCAATGATGAGGTAGGCAACAGACATAATGCATACGAAGAAAGACATTGATTCATAGAGGTTTGAAAAAGGCGCATGACCAGATTCCTTGGTTCTGAATATCAACATCATGAAGATTGCAAAGGTGGAGATAATTGCCAAAACCGTTGAAGCCTGTCCCAACCACTCTTTTTTAATGATCCAGTAACCAATATATAAAATCATAGTAGCAAGATAAAACCAGAAGGCCATGTCAAAAAACAGCAAGCTCATTATTACTTTCATTTCCTCATCCCTCCAGAGATATCAGATTTGATAGACTCAGCAATTTCTGAAAGCTCTCTTTCAAAAATAAACTTGTTTTTATTTATCATTCCACCGACATACACCTCTGTTTCATTGCCATTTCTTTTCACATTGATCCATATCTTTTTATGGAAAATGAAAAACGCCATAAAAAAACCAACAACCATCAATACCGCTCCTGCCCATACAACAGTGGTGCCAGGGTCATTATTGATAGATAGACCCGTATATACTATACCCTGATATCTCTGAAACACAAGCTCATAATTAGAATCAGGGATGGCTGCAAAAAGGTCGGCATAGTTATAGAAAAGCCAAGGTCTTGACACAAGCTTGCCTGCTTTATATATTTCCACATTGATTGCCGGATTATTATGCTCTGCTGATTTTGGAAATATCGCCTTGGTTGCAGGGTCAAATGCAAAATCCGATACAAATCCAACAACCTTAATCATGTAATCAGTACCTGAAATATCAGAGGGAGTATTCCAATCAGCTGTGAAAAGCGGGGTTATGGCTTTGCCGCTTTTACTGTTCTTTAATACAAATTCAGCCTGTTTTACCTTATCATAAGCCATCCCATAACTGCTTTGATAGAAGGTCAAACCCTTATAATGCAGCGGTGCATTAACCCATATCTGTTTGCCTTTAATAACTTCCTTGCCATTGTCACTAACAGTCAAGAGGCTGTTGTACTGTTTTATCTGGCCAGTCTCGTAATAATCTATCCAAAATTTATCAAGCCGCAGTTGAATGTCGGATGCCTTTTTATGCCGTTGAATCTTTGGAAGAGGAATCCCATACCATGAACTATCTATCCCAAATTGAAACTCAGTGACAGGAATAGTTGTAACCTCTCCTTCATAAAATGCGCCAAAATCCTTAAACCCGACTATGCTCCCTATTATAACACCCGCCAGAATTAATAGAAGGCTCACATGAACAACATCGGAGCCAAACCTGCCAATCATTCCTTTCCATGCATATATGGACATTCCCTCTGCATTATTTGCCTCTTTTATCTTATACCTTTTGCTGCGGAGAACATTCAGAATCCTTTCTCTTGCAAAGACAGGTTCATCATTAAGAATAATGGTATGGTTATTAAGCAGATTCTTAATGAATCTTGCATCAACATCTACCCTGCTCTCCAAGGTAGTCTTCCACTTCGGTGGAAACCTGTCAATTGTGCATACAACTATATTTGCAATAAGGAATATAAGCAGGGTTGAAAACCATCTTGCATGATACATATCTTCCAGACCAAGACGTAAAATTAAAGATGCCCACTTGCCGTATGCCATGGTATAAAATGCAGGCGGTTGGTTTTGCTGTATGAATGTGCCTATTATGGAAAATAGCGCGAGGGAAAAAAGTATAAACAGCGTAAACTTTAAGGAGCCAAAAAGCCCCCATATCTTATTGCCTATAGTTTTATGTATTGGATTTTTATCAGATGCTGCCACTGCCGCCTCTCTAAAAAAGAAACAAGATTCAAGAGGCAAGATTTTTCTTGCTTCCTATTTCTTGCTTCTTGTCTCTTATTTCTTGCCTCGTGCAATTGATTTATTTGGCAACTCCCTGATGTTGGGCAAGAAAACTTGCAGCCGATCTTCCTATATCGCTATTTGGATCCAGACTGTATGCCTTTTCCCATGCGCTCTTTGCATCGGTAATATTACCAGTAACAGCAAGTATAAAACCCTTTGTCAACCAAACCCTCTGGTAAACAGGATTTCTTTTTATCCCCTCCTCCACATACTTAAGCCCCTCATCTGATTTGCCTATGTAGTGATAAGCGAGCCCAATGTCATTATACGAGTCAATATCCTGTTTATCCATGTCAATTGCCTTTTTATAATATTCTATGGCATCAATAAATTTATGCTGGTCAAAATAGATATCTCCAACCTCAGAAAATGCCTTTGCGTCATTAGGCTTTTCTTTTAATATTTTTTGAATTTGCACTGTAAAATCATACTGTCCAAACGGCGGCTGATTTGTTGGAGGCTGTATTATCCCCTCGTCTCTGTTTTCTTTATACGCAGTTGGCGGAACTGCCACATCATCTCTCTCTGTTGTCCCTTTCCTCTTCCCAATCACAACACCTACAACCAATGATAGAACAACCAATCCTACAATAAGAAAAATCTCTTTTTTACCCAAGGCTGCGCTCCTTAACGAGAAAACTCTTTATCTATAGTCTTTCTAATGGCAAGTATATCCTTGCCCTGTTTAAAAAGTTCGTACGCCCGTATGGCCTCATCCATACACACATCGCAAAAGGCTGCATGATCATCAACATAACACGTAAGAAGGCTTTTATGGCCAAAGTGTTTTTTGCACTCGCAATAGCAGTGCAGGCTGTCTAATATCTCCGGTATCTCTCTGGCTATTTCGTATGTTAAAGCAGTCTTGCCTGAGAATCTTGCAGGCGACAACGTTGGCCTTGTCTCGCCGCCTCTCATGGCTGATATATCTGTTATATTTCGCTCATCACCACTGCCAAGATATGAGGAAAGCAGATAACCGCCTCCGAAACCAATAACCACCAATACAGCAAGACCAAACCATAACAATTTTTTATTTCCGCTTTTTTGAACCTGTTTTGCCATATTGGAAAAGTCTATCAAAAATTTAGTTAATTGTTAATTAAAATCTGATTATCTTTTCTTAATATAGTCAGCGACATAAATTTGTAGTCTGCCGATCCCGTTTAAATACATAACGGGACAAGTTTATCGGCGATTTTAAAATACGCCCATGGGCACCCAGCAGAAGGTTGGGTCTGGCAAACTACATCTGCTTATTTTTATCGTCCACTATAGTTGAGATAGAGATACATTAAACCGCTTTTTTAGGCAAGGAAGAATAATAGGCATCTTTGGTCATCTTTTCTTCCTCGCCAAAGAGGATGCAGGTAGTTGGACATCTTTTGGTGGGCTGGTCATCCTGAGGACATTTTTCATAATTGACAACAGCGAGATTATCTATCATCTCTATGCCGCCTTCCACTGCGCAGTCTTTGACACAGAGACCGCATGCGATACAAGACACCTTGCATATCTTCCTTGCAACAGCCCCTTTGTCTTTATTCCTGCAGTAATTAAATAACTTACGTTCCATCGGATGCATCTCAATAATATCCCTCGGACATGCCCTTGCACATGCCCAGCATCCTACACAAGCGTCATAGAACACAACAGGCAGACCGTTATCATTCATTGTCATTGCGTCAAATTTGCATGCCTCAACACAGTCTGCGTAGCCAAGACAGCTATAGGTGCATGCCTTTTCTCCGCCTGTAAGATTGGCAGCAACGCAAGTTCTTTCGCCTTTATATACTGCATTCTTAACCGTCTCCTTTTCACCGCCCCTGCAGAGAACAACGGCAACAACCCTATCGGCTTTGACTGACTCTACGCCAAGATATTTTGCAATACTATCAGCTATATCCTGGCCGCCTGCAACACAACCCGTTACAGATGCTGTCCCCTGGATCAGGGCCTCGGCAAAAACCCTACACCCTGCCCTGCCGCAGCCGCCGCAGTTTGTATTGGGAAGGATGTTTAAGAGCGCCTCAATCCTCGGGTCTTCTTCAACCTTCAACTTCTTATCCGCATACGCAAGAAAAAGGGACAGCGCCGCTCCGATGCCGCCCATGCTCACCATTGATATGATTACAATGTTGCCTGTCATAATGAAAATTTACGAATTACGATTTACGAATTACGATTTAAAATCTAAAATCGTAAATCTAAAATCGTAAATTTGCCCTCATCCCCTTATCAGTCCTGCAAATCCCATGAACGCCAACGCCATCATGCCTGCAATGATTAACGTTATTGAAACACCCTGAAATACCTCAGGCACATCTGCGAATTCCAGCTCTTCTCTTATGCCTGACATCATAAGCATGGCAAGGGTAAAACCGACTCCTGTTGCAAAACCAAAAATGATGCTCTCAATATAATTATATTCCCGCAAAACCATAAAAAGCGCAAGCCCTAACACAGCGCAGTTTGTTGTAATTAAAGGAAGGTATATGCCCATGGCCCTGTAAATAGTAGGGCTGCTCTTTCTTATATACATTTCAACAAACTGCACTAGGGCAGCTATCGCTATAATGAATGCCACATATGAGAGAAAAGGCACATTGAATTTTACGAGGATGTAGGTGTATATGGGCCAGGTAACCGCTGCTGTTAGTGTCATAACAAATGTTGTGGCAAGACCCATATTCAGGGCATCCTCCGTCTTATTGGATACTCCGAGAAACGGACATATGCCCAAGAAATATGTCAGCACAAAATTATTTATAAGCGATGCTGATATGAATATTAGAATAAGTTTCATAAGAAGTTGTAAGTTGTAAGATTTAAGTTGTAAGTAAAAGCTCAGAATTCACTTTTCCAACTTTAATCTTTAATCTTAAATCTTTTACCTTTTTAATGACACACCGTCTCTGTCTTTTTCCCTTTCTGTTTGATAGACAGATAATTTACCAGCGCTACAAGAAACCCAAACACAAAAAATGCCCCGGCAGGCAGGATCATCACTATCCACGGCTCAAACCAATCGCCCAGAATTTTTATATCCAGTATGCTTCCAAACCCAAATATCTCTCTTATAAGCCCCATTACGGCAAGGCTTAATGTGAAACCTATGCCAATACCAAGCGCATCCATAACAGACGGCATAATCGGATTTTTCTGGGCAAACCCCTCTGCCCTTGCAAGGATTATGCAGTTTACAACAATCAGAGGCACATAAGGGCCAAGCGCCTTTGATATGGGCGGGAACATTGCAGCAAGAAACATATCCGCCACAGTAACATACAAGGCAATCAAAACAACATACGCAGCAATCCTCACCTGCCCCGGCACAATCTTTCTTATGGCAGATACCGTGATGTTTGCGCATAATAGAACAAACAAAGTGGCCATCCCCATTGCAATACCGTTTATGACCGAATTTGTTACGGCAAGCGTAGGACAGGTTCCAAGCACAAGCCTGAACGGCGGTATGTCCTGCCATAGCCCTTTTTTAAATTCATGCCAGAGTGTGTTATTTGCCATAAGTGTAAAAAAGTAATTTACAATTTTAGATTTACGATTTTAGATTTTAAATCGTAATTCGTAAATCGTAATTCTAAAATTATTTTAAGACCTCTTCCTGCGGGAAATTCTTCAATACCTTCTCAACCGCATTATTTATATTTTTCACCACCGCATCAGAGGAAATTGTTGCGCCTGTTATTGCTGTTATCTGGTTTGGTTTTTCAGGCTTACGGTATTTTATATACTCCACCTTAGGTTTTATCTCAAGATTTTTGAACTGGCCTTCAAACACAGTCTCTTTTATTCTGTTGCCCAGACCGGGCGTCTCATTCTGCTCAAGAACCTTTATACCTTTCAGTTTCAAATAGTCAATATTCAATCCAACCATTACCCTTATATTACCCTGAAACCCACCGCCGTCAGCTATAAATGCAAGGCCGACAGGCTTCCCTTCCGCATCAATACCTTTGTATGCAATAACCTTTGCTTTATCAACCTCTTTTTCCAAAAGTTTATAGTCCTTTGCCTCAGGCAGGACAACAAATATCGCCTCTTTGAGTTCCTTTTCGCGGTTTGCCTGAATAAGCGGATCTGCAACATGAAACACTCCTGCAAGGATGCCGCCGGACACTGCGCCGATAACCGTTAATACCAACAACATTTTTGTGACAACATTATTCAACCCAAACTCCCTGAAAATTTACGATTTACGATTTTAGATTTTAAAACGTAATTCGTAAATCGTAATTCGTAATTTCTTTACATCTCTTCTCCAAAAAACTTAGGTCTCGTATGTTTATCTAACAGCGGCACAAAGGCGTTCATCAAAAGTATGGAATACATTACCCCTTCCGGAAGGCCACCGAACAAACGGATTATAACAGCAAGAAGCCCTCCGCATATTACAAAGAGCCATTGTCCAAGCGGTGTTACCGGCGATGTTACCATATCAGTTACCATAAACCATGCGCCCAGCATTGCGCCGCCTGCAAGGATATGAAAGAGCGGATCAGGATACTTGGTCGGATTTATAAGCCAGAATATGCCTCCGAAAACAGCCATTGAACCAAGATAGCCGAGCGGCAGCTTCCAATTTATATAACCGCGGTAACGAAGATAGAGGCCGCCAATGAGTATTGCAATGGCAGAGGTCTCCCCCATTGAGCCAGCCACATTGCCGAAGAGCATATCAAGATGAGAGGTCATCTTTCCTTCAAATTTCATGAGCGCAAGCGGAGTTGCAGCAGACACCGCATCCACGCCTGCCTTAACACCCTTTGTTAGAGGCTCGCTCCATGTGGTAGTAAGCACAGGATATGTAGCCATCAGGAATGCCCTGCCCAACAAGGCAGGATTAAATATATTATAGCCAAGACCGCCAAATAGCTGTTTGCCGATGCCAATGGCAAAGGCTGAACCTAATGCTGCTGCATAATACGGAAACCCGGGAGGCAGGGTTAGGGCCAGAAGGATGCCTGTTATAATGGCGCTTCCATCCCACATGGTTACAGGTTTTTCCCTGAGCTTCTGAACCGCATATTCGGTAAGCAGGCAGCTTACAACCGACACAAGGATGAGCCCGGCTGCCCTTAAACCGAAGAAGTATACACTGGCAGCCATAGCAGGAAGAAGCGCCAGTACGACTGTGTGCATAATCTTGTGGATATTTTCGTCCCTGAGAAAATGCGGAGAAGAAGAGACGACTAGTCGCTCAATTTGTTTTTCTTGAGCTGGTTTTTCTTGTAGTTTATCTATTGTTTTGTCTTCCATAGATTTTAAATCGTTACGCTCCATTGAAAAATTTAAATTGCAGATTGTAAATTGCAAAATCTTAAAATTCTATCTCGTAAATTTGCATTTTGCATTTTGCATTTTCCAATTTGCAATTTATACCTTTTCCTTCTCCCTTACCTTAATCTTCCCTACCCTTATCCAGTGCAATAAGGGTCTCTTAGACGGACATGTATATGAGCAGCAGCCGCACTCTATACACACCAACCCACCCCATGCCTTTAATTCATCCAGCCTGTAAAGTCTTCCTAAATCCCCAAGCTTGTATGGCATGAGATTTACAGGGCATACCTCAACACAGCTACCGCACCTTATACATGGCTGGTATGTGCTGGGTTTTATCTCTTTGCCTGCCAGAACTGTTATGCCTGAAGTGCCTTTTATAACAGGCACATCAAGGGTTGTCTGGGCAATACCCATCATGGGGCCGCCGTTTAATACCTCTCTCTCTCCATGCTTTGTAATTCCTCCGCACTGGTTCAATACATCCTCAAAGCTTGTGCCTATGCGAACCAAAAGATTCTTTGGCTCTTTTACACCGTTGCCGCTTATGGTTACAACCCTTTCAATCAAAGGCTTGCTATATTTAACCGCACCATATACTGCAACTGCTGTCCCAACATTATTTACTACAACCCCGACATCCATTGGAAGTTTGCCAACAGGCACCTTTCTGCCAACAACAGCCTTTATAAGCATCTTTTCAGCGCCCTGCGGATATTTTGTCTCAAGGCTCATAACTTTTATATTGCTTCCTCTCGTAACTTTTTCCAGCGCCTCTATTGCATCGGATTTATTTTCCTCTATGCCGATAAAGCCATTCTCAACCCCCGCTGCCTTCATTAAAGCCTTCATTCCCCACACAACATTTTCAGGCTCTTCAACCATTATTCTGTGGTCAGATGTAAGGTATGGCTCACATTCACATCCGTTGAGTATAAATGCGTCTATCTTTTTTTCCTTTGGCGGGCTTAATTTAACATGGGTGGGAAACGCAGCCCCGCCCATACCGACAATGCCCATCTCTTTTATAATATTTCTTAATGTCTCGGAAGTTAGAGATTCCAGATCAAGACCGATGCCGCCATTACCCCATTCCTTTGCCGTGCCATCGCCTTCAATAATAACAGACAGCACTTTGCCCCCGCCTGGATACGGCAGTTTTTCTATGTCTTTAACCTTGCCAGAGATGGAAGAATGGACAGGGGAAGTAACAAAGGCAGACGCCTCTCCTATCTTTTGGCCCTCTGCCACCGCATCACCTTTTTTAACAAGCGGTTTGCATGGCGCGCCAATATGCTGTTGAAGCGGGATTACGACCTTCTTGGGTAAGTTGGCCTTCTCTATCTTCTTATGATTAGTGAGTTCTTTATTGTATGAAGGATGTATGCCGTGGTCAAATGTTTTCAAAGACATAAAAAAATACCAAACAATCTATTTAAGAAGTTTGCCTTCCATAAAATATTCCCAAAGCATGCAACTGAAGGTTGCACAACTTAACAACTTAATTACGGCTTGTCAATCATTTTATAAACATCATTTTATAAACCTGACCTATAGGGTTGACACTACAAACTAAATAGGGTATTAAATACCAACGGTTATTGTTTTGGCAGATTCCTGAATCTTGCTCAAAAATTTCTGGTGGGGTTAATATATTGGAGTCAAGACCAACGTTTGCTATTATAGACACTGGCGCTATCAAATCAAATTATGTTTGGTTGAAAAAAAATATAGCAAAAGACGCAGAGATACTTGCTGTAGTTAAGGCCGATGCCTATGGTCATGGCGCAGTAGAGACGGCAAAGGCTCTTGAACGAGCGCCTGCCGGAGGCGGGTGCGGGTGTAATTTTTTTGGCGTTGCTATTTGTGAAGAGGGCATTGAATTAAGAAAAGCAGGGATTAAGGCGTCGATTGTCATCCTTGGAGGTGTTTATCCAAGTCAGATAAAGGATGCTGTAAAATATGACCTGACGCCTGTAGTATTTGATATAGAAACTGCCCGACGAATAAATAATCTTTCAAAGAAAACAGGCAGGCATACAAAGGTTCATATAAAAATAGATACTGGCATGGGCAGATTGGGCCTGCTTCCTTATCAGGTGGCGCCTTTTTTTCATGAATTAAAAGGGCTTGCAAATCTTGATATAGAGGGTATTCTTTCCCATTTTTCCGAGGCAGATGAAGAGGATAAAAGATTTTCCCACAAACAAGCGGGCATTTTTTTACAAACAATAAAGATTGTTCGGAAAATTGGGTTTAATCCTCGGTTATTGCATATTGCAAACAGCGCCGCCATTGTAGGGCATATGAATTCGCACTTTAATCTTGTCAGGCCAGGCATTATGTTGTACGGCGCATATCCGGCCGCACATATGATTGGAAAGATAAAACTGAAACCTGCCATGCGATTGGTTTCGCAGGTAGTTCAGCTTAAAAAAGCACCGAAGGGTTTTCCAGTGAGTTATGGAAGGAAATATATAACCAAAAAGGATAGTGTTATAGCTGCAATACCCATAGGCTATGGGGATGGTTATCCCCGCCATCTTTCCAATAATGGCCAGGTTCTGATAAGGGGGCAGAGGGCGAGGGTGGCTGGAATGGTATGTATGGATATTACAATGGTGGATGTTACACACATAAAAGATGTAAGCCAAGGCGATGAGGTGGTTCTCATAGGAAGGCAGGGTAATGATGAAATCACTGCAGATGAGCTTGCAGAAAAAGCCGGCACTATTTCCTATGAGATACTTTGCGGAATAACGAGCAGGGTGCCGAGGGTTTATGTATGAGAGAGTTTTTTGAAAGGCTGGGTAAACGGGCAGGAATGATAGTAAGTTCGGCAGGCGGGATAGCCATTATGCTGTTTCAGGCTGTTATATGGATATTTGTTCCGCCGTTAAAGCTGAGGAATATCTTTAAACAGATGGAGTTTGTAGGCGTAAAGAGTTTGTTTGTGGTTGTGCTCACAGGCGCATTTACAGGCGCTGTTCTGGCCTTGCAGAGCTATAACGCTTTAAAGAGATTCGGGGCAGAAAGCCTTGTGGGCCCTACGGTTGCCCTTAGCATGGCGAGAGAGCTGGGACCGGTGCTTACAGGTCTTATGGTAACAGGCAGGGCAGGTTCTGCAATGGCTACCGAATTGGGCACAATGAGGGTCACCGAGCAGATAGACGCCCTTTATACAATGGCTGTAAATCCGATAAAATATTTGGTATCTCCCAGAATTTTGGCAGGCATACTTATGATGCCGGTCCTTGCTGTTATTACCGACTTTGTCGGGGTGCTTGGAGGATATTTTGTAGGCGTGAAGATGCTGGGCATTAACTCTGGCGTATATATAGGGAGGACAGTAGATTTTGTAAAACCTAGTGACATCTTTGACGGCCTTATAAAGGCCTCTGTTTTTGGCCTTATATTGTCTCTGGTTGCATGTTATCATGGTTTTAATACCATCGGGGGCGCTGCAGGTGTAGGTGAATCAGCTACCAAATCGGTTGTGTTGGGATGCGTCATGATATTGATATCCGATTATTTCCTGACATCAGTGATGTTTTAAAATGATAAAGATAATTGACCTTAAAAAATCCTTTAATAGCAAAAAGGTTCTTGACGGCGCTAATCTGGAGGTAGAAAAGGGGAAGATAACAGTTATTATCGGGAGAAGCGGCGAAGGGAAAAGCGTTCTTATAAAACATATAATAGGTTTGTTGCGGCCTGACTCCGGAGAAATACTCCTTGATGGTCATGATATTACAAAGATGACCGAAAGAGAATTAAATGAGGTGAGAAGAAGGTTTGGCATGCTGTTTCAGGGCGCAGCGCTTTTTGATTCCATGACAGTGGGAGAGAATGTGTCATTCCCATTAAGGGAGCACACGGAGATGCCTGAAGATGATTTAAAAAAGGTCATAAAGGAGAAACTTAGAAAGGTTGGGCTGAAAGATATTGAGAATATGATGCCTGCGGATTTAAGCGGCGGTATGAAAAAGAGGGTTGGCCTTGCAAGGGCCATTGCCATGGACCCCGAGATAGTCCTGTTTGACGAGCCTACGACAGGCCTTGACCCTGTCATGTCTGATAATGTTGCGACGCTTATCCTTGACACGCAGAGGGATTTAAAGACAACTTATATAGTTATAACACATGATATACCGTTAACTTATAAGATAGCGGACAAAATTGCCATGCTGCATGAGGGAAAGATTGTGGAAGAGGGCGCTGTTGAATATATGAAAGCCAGCCCTAATCCCATACTCCGGCAGTTTTTGGAAGGCAGGGCGGAAGGCCCTATAAAGGTGTTTTGATATGCTAAAGCTTAGTCCAGAGACAAAGGTAGGAATATTTGTTTTTATTGGAATAATGCTGCTCGTATACATGTCTCTTAGGGTTGGCGGTATACAATTTGGAAGAGAAGAAGGCTATGAGATATCCATAAAATTTGATTCTGCCGCCGGTCTTGATAAGGATGCTTCTGTAAGGGTGGCGGGCGTTGAGATAGGAAGGGTAAAGGATATTGTACTGCAGAATAACAAGGCCAATGTGATACTACGAATACACCCTGATGTAAAGATAGGAAAGGATTTCACTGCTGTTTTAAAGACAAAGGGCCTTTTGGGCGAGAGATATGTTGAGCTTACCCCGGGCTCTCCAAATGCCCCGCTGTTGGAGGCAGGCGGGGAGATAACAAGGATAACGACCTATACAGATATAGATAAACTTATAACCATATTAAGCGATGTAGCTACGGACATAAAAAAAGTAAGCGAATCCCTTGGCAATGTGCTGGGCGGGAGTGAAGGTCAGACATCGCTGAAAAAGATTGTGACCAACGTACAGGAGATTACGGAAAGACTCAATAAAATAGTAAGAACCAATGATGAAAAATTTGGAAGAATCATGAGCAATTTTGAGGTGTTTTCCGGAGATTTAAAAGAAACAGGGCCTGAGGTAATCAAGGGATTACAGGAGGTAGCGGATAATCTCAACCATGTGATTGCAGAGAACAAGGATATACTCAAGGATGGTTTTGGTAATCTCAAGACGGCAACTCAAAAACTTGGCGAGACTATGGACACCATAAACCGGCTTGCAAAAAATGTTGAACCGAAGATAGATGAGTCAGTAAATACGGTCAACAGCATAGTCAAGAAAATTGATAAAGGGGAGGGCACCCTTGGTAAGCTTATAAATGACCCATCGGTCCATGATAGTTTCAATAAGACACTGACAGGTATAAACAGCTATCTCGGAAGGATTGAGACGTTTAAGACATTTATAGGCTATAGAGGAGAATACCTCTTTGATTCAAGCGACACAAAGAACTATCTTTCCCTGAGGCTTCAACCAAAGGCAGATAAATATTACCTTATAGAGGTAATAGACGACCCAATTGGCCAGAGGAGGAGCGTGACCACCGAGACTACTGTTGGAACAACCACCACTACCACAAAAGAGGTGAAAACATCCGACCTCCTTAAATTCAGCGTGCAAATTGCAAAACGGTTCAAAGATGTAGCTCTGAGAGGCGGCATAATAGAATCAACAGGCGGCGTTGGCATGGATTATTACATGTTCAAGGACCGTCTCAGATTTACCTTCGAGGCCTTTGATTTTGACCAAAAGAGGAATCCGCATCTTAAGGCAGGTTTAACATATAATCTGAACAAATATTTCTTTATAGTAGGCGGCTATGATGATTTTGTAAGCAGGGTCGGGCTTGCCTCTCCCTATGTCGGCATTGGCCTCCACTTTGAGGATGAGGATATAAAATATCTTCTGAGCAGCGCAGGCTCCATAATACCAAAGCAATGAAAAAGGCAAAAAAGATTTACGATTTACGAATTGCGAATTGCGAATTAGAAATCACAAATCTTAAATCTAAAATCTTAAATCTAAAATCTAAAATCGTAAATCCTAAATACGGCATTGCCTTTGACATAGGCACTACAACGATTGTCGGCTCTCTTGTGGATTTGGCAACCTGCGAAGAAAAAGAGACAGCAATGTTGGAAAACCCGCAGATGCGATGGGGGAGGGATTTGCTTTCAAGGATTTCAGCAGCAGTTGATAGTATTGAAACACTTAAAGAGCTGCATCTTGAAACAATTAATGCGTGCAATAATATTATTAAAAGGCTAACAAATCCTGAAAATATACAATTTGTTACGGCGGCAGGCAATGCAACTATGGAGCATCTCTTCCTTGGTATTTCACCGGCGCCACTTGCAAAGGTTCCCTATAGACCTGCTTTTAAGGAATCAAGAAAGATAAAGGCTGACGCAGTCGGTATTATTATAAATCCAGAAGCATATATTTATACATTTCCTCTTATAGGCGGTTTTATAGGCGGAGATACAGTAGCCGTTATTCTTTCAACAGCTCTACATAAAACAAAAAAATATTGTCTTGCAATTGATATAGGGACCAATAACGAGACAGCGCTTGGTTCAGAGAACTCAATATTTGCAACATCAACTGCAGCAGGGCCTGCATTTGAAGGAGGCACAATAAGGCATGGAATGATAGCAAAAAATGGCGCAATACATGGTGTCAAGATTGAATGTGATAAGATAGAAATAGATGTAATTGGGGATGAAAGCCCCAAAGGAATCTGCGGCTCTGGTATAATCGACTGTGTTGCAAAACTGCTAAACGCAGGCATCATAGATGTATCGGGAAGGGTAAAAAACAGGGATGAAGTGGAAGGCAATCTTGCAAACAGGATAATAGAGGAGGGGTCAGGAAATGCTTTTTTGTTATATAAGGATGCGAAGAGAGAGATAACAATTACACAAAATGATGTCAGGGAGATTCAGCTTGCCAAAGGAGCGATTCAGGCTGGTATAAAACTCCTTTTAAAAAAGGCTAAGGTGAATTTTGATGAGATTGACAGGGTATTTATAGCAGGCGCGTTTGGCAGCAATATAAATAAACAAAGTCTTGCCGATATTGGGGTTATTGAAAAGGAGTGGCTTGACAGGGTGGTTTTTGTCGGTGATGCAGCGCTTGACGGCGCAAGGCTTGCGTTGTGTTCAGAAGAAAAAAGAAAAGAGGCTGAGGATATAGCGAAGAACGCAAAATATTTACCTCTCTCAGGCAGTCAGCACTTTCAAAAAGAATTTATCAAAGGCATGGGGTTTCCTGAATGCAGTAGGCAGTAAGCAGTTAGAAAATAATGTGAAAGGAAAAGGTATGAGAAAGATTAGAAGGGCAATTATCAGCGTTACAGACAAAGGCGGAATCGAATCCTTTGCAAAAGAATTGTCTAATATGGGTGTTGAAATTATATCTACAGGAGGAACGGCAGAACTTTTGAAAAATGCAGGCATACCTGTCATAGGTATTTCGAATTATACTGGTTTTCCTGAAATGCTTGACGGCAGGCTGAAGACGCTGCATCCTAAGATTCACGGCGGCATACTTGGGCAAAGGGATAAGGCTGAACATGCAAAACAAATGCAGGAGCACGGCATACTGTCGATAGACATGGTGGTTGTAAATCTATATGCATTTGAAGATACGATTGCAAAAGGCTGCTCACTTGAAGAGGCTGTTGAGAATATAGACATAGGCGGACCTACCATGATACGGGCTGCCGCAAAGAATCATAAAGATGTGGCTGTTGTTGTTGACCCCGCTGACTATCAAAATATCCTTGATGAGATTAAAAAAAATAACGGCGGCCTCTCTTATGAAACAAGATTTTATCTTGCCAAAAAAGTGTTTCAACTCACGGCGCGATATGACGGGGCAATATCCAATTATCTCGGCAGAATAGAAGGCGATGCGGTAAAAAAGGATTTTCCTGATACCTTTGCCATTCAGGTTGAAAAGTCTCAGGATTTACGGTATGGAGAAAACCCTCATCAGCAGGCAGCATTTTACAGAGAGAGCAATCGGAACAAGAAAGAGCCGTGCATTTCCAATGCAAAACAACTGCACGGCAAAGAACTGTCATTTAATAACATACTTGATTTAAATTCGGCCATTGAACTTGCAAAGGAATTCCATGAGCCAAGCTGTGTAATAGTAAAGCACAACAATCCATGCGGCGTTGCCATGTCAAAGAAAGGCCTTTTGGATGCCTATCAAAAGGCATTATCGTGCGACAAGGTGTCTGTATTTGGCGGCATTATTGCTATCAATAGAAGGCTTGACGCAAAGACCGCAAAAGAGATGAGCCGCCTCTTTCTTGAAGCGATTGCAGCGCCGGGTTTTGATGGGGAGGCGCTCGAGATATTAAAGGATAAGAAAAATCTGAGGCTGCTTGAAATACCGGAATTCAAAGCGCATACTGTAGGGCGGGTTTTGCCCACCAACTATGATTTAAAAAAAATCAACGGCGGTCTGCTTGTCCAGACAGCAGATATAGAGTGCGCTCAAGACTTAAAAACCGTAACAAAACTGGAGCCGACAGATGCGCAGCTTGAAGACCTTCTTTTTGCATGGAATGTGTGCAAACATGTAAAAAGCAATGCGATCATATTTGCAAAAAATACCCAGACCGTCGGTATCGGCGCAGGCCAGATGTCGCGCATTGACTCTACACGACTCGGGATTATGAAGGCAAAGGACGCGGGTTTGGATGTCCAAGGGACTGTCATGGCGTCAGACGCATTTTTCCCGTTCAGGGATAATGTTGACAAGGTGGCAGAGGCAGGGATTACAGCCATTATCCAGCCCGGCGGTTCTGTAAAGGATGAAGAAGTAATAAAGGCAGCGGATGGGCATAATATCGCGATGGTTTTTACGGGAATAAGGCATTTCAGGCACTAATAGCTTACGCTGAAAAATGCCTGACCCATGCGGTGTCTTCGTCGCTGCGCTGCTCACATACCTGTAGCTTGCCCATTCATGGGCGTCTTTAAAAGCGCCGACCTGTCTGCGTGCATAGACGCACAGGCCGATAAATCGGCAAACTACAGCGCCTTGCCCTTGACAAACTATCTCCTTTGCCAAAGGCAAAAGAGTTTTGTGTTTTGCTTCGGCAAAACACATAATTTGTCAAGGGCTTGTATCTGGAACATATTTGAGCGTAACTTAGTCTATAACTATGAAAAAATACTTTGTTCTTGATACCAATGTCCTTCTACATGATGTCAATTCTCTTTTTGCCTTCGGGGATAATGACATTGTCCTTCCAATGGTTGCCATTGAGGAGCTTGACAGGTTTAAAAAAGACCTGAACGAGATAGGCCGCAATGCAAGGCAGGTTTCCAGACTGCTTGACAAACTGAGATCTCATGGGCCGCTCTATAAAGGGATAAACCTTGAAAGCGGAGGGACTCTCAGGGTCTTCATTCCGTCAAGCAAAAGTAATCTCCTTCCGTCAGAATTGATATTTAATAAGGCTGACAATCAAATCCTCTCTGTTGCAATGGAACTTAAAGAAAATGGAGATAAGCCTGTCTGCCTCGTAACAAAAGACACAAACCTGAGGATAAAGGCAGATTCGCTGGGGTTGGCTGCCAAAGATTATGAATCGGATAAGGTGGAAATAAGCGAACTATATCAAGGCTTCAGGACATTCCATGTTTCAAAGGATATTATAGACAGCTATTATGCCGATGCAAGCTTGAAACCGCCTGCAAATGATTTGCATCCGAATGAAGGGGTCATCCTCGTTGAAGAAGGAAACCCGAAACATACTGCATTGGCCAGATTTGACAAGGACAAGGGGCTTCTTGTGCCGCTTAATATTCCAAAGGACGGAGTATGGGGGATTCATCCTAAAAATGTAGAGCAGAGATTTGCCATGAGTCTTCTTCTTGACGACTCTGTCAAACTTGTTTCTCTGGCAGGTAAAGCCGGCACCGGAAAAACCCTGCTTGCCATTGCCGCAGGTTTAAAAAAGACTGCTGATGAAGAGGTCTTTATCAGGCTGCTTGTTTCACGTCCCATATTTCCGCTGGGAAAAGACATAGGGTATCTGCCGGGAGAGATAGAGGAAAAACTTACCCCGTGGATGCAGCCAATTTTTGATAATCTGGAGCTGATTTTTGGCGTTGAAAGAAAGCATAAGGGCAAACAACACGGCTACAGAGAACTTATGACGCAAGGAATTTTGCAGATTGAGCCGTTGACTTACATCAGAGGCAGGAGCATTCCAAATCAGTATATGATTGTTGATGAGGCGCAGAACCTTACGCCTCACGAAATAAAAACAATCATCACCAGGGCAGGTGATAATACCAAGATTGTCCTGACCGGAGACCCTTATCAGATTGACAATCCCTACATAGACTCATCCAGCAACGGCTTATCCTATGTGGCGGAGCGGCTCAAGAATGAAACAATTGCGGGGCATACTACACTTTTAAAGGGTGAACGTTCAGAGTTGGCAGAGACTGCGGCAAATCTGCTTTGACCGGCTAAGCGTCCCTTTTTCCATCCCTCCATAAGCCGCTCACGGTTCTTGGTAAATACCGAATGGTCAAAGCTGTCTTCAATATCTGTATAATCGGCTTTTCCAATCCGCGTAATTACATTTTTCCCCACCACATTATTGCCGACTTCTTATAAAATCTAGCAACCAGGCTGTCTTTGCATTTTTCAAGCTTGCCTTCCAAAAAAGCCCTCAGTTTTTCATCATGCTCTTCTGTAACAATACCCATATACTCTTTCCAGAATCCCACGGCCTCTCTCATATCATCAAAAGGTTGATCAAAGTTATATTCTATAATTTCCACATTTGCAAATATACCAAGGCTATGGAGGTCTGCATAGGTCTTTAAATAATCAATCCTTGCCAAAAAGGGTTTGTTGAATAAAACAGGATAGAGTTCTTTGTAATAGAACTTGTCGGCATTGGGGTCAGCGCCTTCTACCAGAAACACTGCTTTTCTGGCAAGGATGTTTGCCTGTCTTAAAAAATGTGCAGAATCTTTCAAAAGCTCAGGCACATTAGCGCAGATGATAACATCGTGCGGCTTTAATTTTACCCCTTCCCATGCGGCATTAATTGTTTCTATATTTCCTAACATCTTCTTTCTTATCTCTTTATTTAATAAATCTATCATGCCCTTTGAAGGATCAATGGCTGTAACTTTCTTGCCTGCCTTTGCCAGGGGTATTGCCAGTGCCCCACAGCCGCAACCCACATCAAGGAACGTTTTACAGTCTTTGGTTTTTGGCAAGATAATATCAAGGGCTATCTTTGGAAGCTTGTTATATTTAAGTCCTTTATAATACCAGTTAGCCTTCAGGGTATTCCAGAAACCTTTTTGATTTTCTTGCATAATAGTAAATATCATACCTCCATAAAATTATTTCAACAAAAATTTGAGCATTGATAAATTATTTGTCTTGTTTTAAGGCAAGCAGACTTGTATTTTAGCAAAAATGACCCAAAAATACACATGGTTGACTAAAAATTGTTTTTCTGAAATAATTAAACATTAAGACAATTACACCTATTACAAAAACAGAATACACATATGACAGTATTACAGTCATTTCAAAGCTATAAGAATCAGAACCTCAAAACCAAGATTTCCCTCTTCACTCATAATGACATTTCTGTTAAATTGTTTAAAATACGTGTAGCCATATAAAAACATGACAAAGGAATACAGATTTCTTATAAACGGTGGATGGCGAAAATCCTCAAGAAAAGAGGATATTAAAAATCCATTCAACGGTGAAACTGTTGCCATGGTATATTTTGCAGAGGAAAAGGATATAGAGGATGCTGTTCTTTCCTCTAAAAAGACATTTGATATTACCAGAAAACTCCCGACATATAAGCGGGCAGAGATTCTACAAAATATTGTGCATGGGCTGAAGCAGCGGCTGGAGGAAATCGCAAGGACAATTACACTTGAGGCAGGAAAGCCTATAACAGATTCAAGGACAGAAGTTTCACGGGCAATAAATACATTTCAGATAGCATCAGAAGAAACTAAAAGGGTCGAAGGTAATGTTATCCCGCTTGACCTTCTGCCAGGCTCTGAAAACAAATTTGGCATTGTAAGACGTTTCCCCATAGGCCCCGTGCTCGGAATAACCCCATTTAATTTTCCATTAAATCTTGCAGCGCATAAAGTTGCGCCTGCCATTGCTTCTGGCAATACAATCATATTAAAACCAGCGCCAAAGACACCAGTCACAGCCATACTTCTCGGAGAGATTGTTAGTGAGGCTGGATATCCTGCTGGCGGATTAAACATTATTCCATGTTCAAACCATCTGGCGGAAAAATTAGTCATTGATAAAAGGATAAAAAAGCTTTCGTTCACAGGAAGCGCTGCTGTTGGCTTAAAGCTTAAGGCAAAGGCAGGTATGAAAAAAATAACACTTGAACTTGGAGGCAATGCAGGTGTAATAATCCATTCTGATGCTGACATTGATTTTGCAGCAAAACGATGTACAATCGGCGCTTTTTCTTTTGCTGGACAGATATGCATATCTGTCCAGAGAATATTTGTACAAAAAGATATTTATGACCAGTTTCTAAAAAAATTTCTTGCCAATATAAAAAACCTCACGATGGGGAACCCAATGCATGAATCAACCAACATAGGGCCTATGATTGAACAAGGCGCAAGTCAACGAGCCGAGAAATGGATACGAGAAGCTATCCGGGGTGGAGCAAAAATTTTGATCGGCGGCAAAAGAAACGGAAACTGTTTTGAACCAACTGCCCTTACGAACACAAAACCTGCTATGCGGATATGCGGACAAGAGGTGTTTGCGCCGCTTGTTGCTGTTGAAAAATACGATGAATTTGAAGACGCTGTTTCAATGGTAAATAATTCCATCTACGGCCTTCAGGCAGGCATATTTACAAAAGATATAAAGAATATCTTTTATGCATACAACGAGCTTCTTGTAGGCGGTGTTGTAGCAAACGACATGCCAACCTACCGCATGGACCACATGCCATACGGCGGCATCAAAATGAGCGGCCTTGGCAGGGAAGGCGTGCGGTATGCCATTGAAGCAATGACAGATATTAAATTATTGGTCTTAGATTCGCAAGCCTGCTAAAAGATTAGTTTTATAGGCTACATACGGCAAGGTGTGACAGTTATATAGGCACGTTGCAAATAATATCTCTCAAAACAACTAAATTTTTTTCTTGAGTTTTGTAAAAAAGTGAGTTAAGATATTTCCGTATACTGTATACAAAAGATATATGGGTGTAGGATGTATAGTAAAAGATGTGGTTTTACAACCTCACTTAGCTATTTCCTAATCTTCCAATATTTTTTATAATAAAGGAGGTAATAAAACAATGGCATTAAAGATAACCGAGGACTGTGTTGCTTGTGGTGTGTGTCTGCCAGAATGCCCGGTCAATGCTATCAGTGAAGGGGATATATACGTTATAAACCCTGCTGTATGCATAGAATGCAAAGGGCATTATGATACGCCAAAGTGTGCTGAAGTTTGTCCTGTTGATTGTTGTGTGCAGGCGTAAAATTGTTAAAGGTTAGAGGTTGGAGGAAAGAGCTTGGATGTTTTACCTCATACCTCAAACCTCAATCCTCTAACCATTTTTATTGAGGTTATACATGAAGGATTTTGCAATATTTTGGGGCTGCACCATTCAAACCCGTTTCCCATTCCTTGAAAAATCAACCAGAATGGTTCTGGAAGGGTTTAATCTCCCCTATCGGGACATTGACGGCTTTACCTGCTGCCCTGAAAAATCGCTGGTAAATAATATTGACCATGGTTTGTGGATTCTGACAGCCGCAAGGAATATCGCGCTTCTTGACAAGGCAGGTGTTGACCTTGTAAGCCCATGCACAGGCTGCGCCTCAAATCTTGCAACGGTAAATTCAGAACTTCACTCAAATCATAAAGAAAAAAACAAGGTAAACTCTATTCTCAATGAGGTCGGGCTTGAGTTTAAGGGTAACAATAAACTTCGTCACCTTGTGCCGTTTTTTCATGATGAGGTTGGTATCCCCGCCGTCAAGAATAAGATTATAAAGCCATTCAACGGCATGAGGATTGCGATACATTATGGCTGTCACATGATTAGACCAAGCCATGCCTTAAAAAATGACGACCCGCTTGACCCAAAAAAGTTTGACAACCTCATAAGGGCAATGGGCGCTGAAAGCGTTCAATATATGACAAAGCTTCTATGTTGTGGTCAAGGCCTTGACAGGATTGACCAGCATGAAAACGCCCTGCACTTTGCAAGGCTCAAACTAAAGGAGTTAAGGGCGCTCAAGGTTGATGCAATGGCGCTCTGTTGCCCATCATGTTATTTGCAGTTTGACAATAACCAGTTTCTGATGGAAAAAGAAGGGGAAAAGTTCGGCATCCCCATAATATATTTTACGGAACTTTTAGGCCTCGCAATGGGATATAAACCGGAGGATTTAGGACTTGACTCCCACAGGATAGAGGCAACAGCGTTTCTTGAAAAATGGCAAAGGCTTAACGGCGACCTATCTAAAACAACCGAGTTAAATAGACAACTGGAGGCAGGCTTTGGAATCGCTCAACTTTAAATTATTAGAGCAATGCTCAAAGTGCGGGGCATGTTATCACATATGCCCGTCCTGCCTGAATCTGGAAGGCTATGACCCGCGGGCTGTTATAAAAGATGTATTGGCGGGTCAGCATGAAAAATGGCTGAGCCACAAATCCATCTGGCAGTGCCTTGAATGTCACCACTGCCTAGAGATATGCTTTCAGCACTATGGTTTTGAAAATACTATGGCTGCCATGAGGACCCTGGCGGCAAAAAAAGGCATGACACCGCCTCAGGTAAAACGAGGCTGGGATATGTTTATAAAAACAGGCAAACTTGGTGAACCTGTTGCACCTGCGAGAAAAAAGTTAAACCTGCCCGAGGCTGCAAAAAGCGGCGCAGAAGATTTTAAGAAGATGGTGAAGATTTACCGGGAGGCAAAAACAAATCCTAATTTCTAAATCCGAATTTCCAATGAAATGTCAAATTACCCAATCTCTAACATTTTCCTTAATTAGAAATTAGATATTAGGATTTAGAAATTTATTTTGAGGTTACAATGAGCCATAATTTCCATAAAGACATATCGGGCTGCGGTTTGGCAGGCATTATAAATAAAGACGGCAAGAGGATTAGCGGAAGCTCTATATCAAAATCCCTTTGTCTTATGAATGACAGGGGGAATGGGCTTGGCGCCGGTTATGCAGCATACGGCATATATCCTGAATATAAGGAATTATACGCATTTCATATAATGTATGATGAACCGGCATGCCAGAGAGACACTGAGGAATATCTCAAAAAAAACTACCGCATAGAAAAAAAAGAGCCGATGCCAACCGCTCCAGTGGAAAGCATTACTATATCACCCATGATATGGCGGTATTTTGTAAAACCGCTGTCTGAAAAGGCTGAAAGGGATGCTGCAGACCTTAGAGATGATGATTTTGTTGTTAGAACCGTTATGAAAATAAACTCCGAGATAGGCGGCGCCTATGTATTCTCAAGCGGCAAAAATATGGGGGCATTCAAGGGCGTTGGTATGCCTGGAGAGATTGCAAGGTTTTTTAGAATTGAAGAATATGAAGGCTACATCTGGACAGGACATACGAGGTTCCCAACAAACACCCCTGGCTGGTGGGGAGGCGCCCATCCGTTTACGCTTCTGGACTGGTCTATTGTCCATAATGGCGAGATATCATCCTACGGCATAAACAAGAGGTATCTTGAAATGTATGGCTACAAACTCACCCTGCTCACAGATACAGAGGTTGTAACATATCTCTTTGATTTGTTGGTAAGAAAGCATGGGTTGGATGTGCTTACTGCATGCACAGCCCTTGCATCGCCTTTTTGGAAGAATATTGACGACTTGCAGGAAGATGAAAAAAACGCAATGACCGCACTCCGTATGGTATACGCCAGCGCATTGATGAACGGTCCATTTTCAATCCTTTTTGGGCACAGCAAGGGGTTAGTTGGATTTAATGACAGAATTAAGTTAAGACCTCTTGTTGCGGCAACAAAAGGAAAAACTGTTTATATGGCAAGCGAGGAGTCTGCGATAAGGGAGATTTGCCCAAGCCCTGAAAAGATATGGGCGCCAAGGGCAGGTGAGCCCGTAATTGCAGAGTTGGAAGGTTAAGAATAAATTGGAAATTGAAGATTGGAAATTGGAAAATGCAAAGTGAAATGAAAGAAACGGGTTTAAATTTACAATTTACAATTTAAAATTTAAAATTTTCAATTTCCAATTCTCACATAGTGAGGAGGTTTACGGTGTTTAAGAGCTTGGCGGTGCCGGAATTTCTGGCTAAGATAGACCAGATAAAATGCATAAAATGCAAACGTTGCATCCAGAATTGCGGCTGGAGTGTATATGCATGGGGCGGGGATAAGGTTCTCATTGACACATTCAAGTGTGTTAAGTGTTTGAGGTGCTATCACTACTGTCCCGAAGAGGCCATCACCATAGAAGATAATCCGGTAAAATACAGAAGCAACGCCAATTGGGGATTTTATAATATACGAAATATAAAGAGACAGGCGGAAACAGGCGGCATCCCGCTGACAGGCATGGGAAGCGATATGCCGTATCCAGTTCTCTTTGACAGCCTTTTGATAGATGCATGTCAGGTCACAAATCCATCTATAGACCCGTTAAGAGAACCGATGGAGCTTAGAACATATCTCGGCAAAAAGCCTGCAAAACTGGAGTTTGAAAATGGGCCTGACGGTAAACCCAAACTCAAAACAAAGATGCCTCCGCAGATTAAACTTGAGGCGCCTTTTATATTTGCGCCAATGTCATACGGCTCTATAAGCCTTAATGCGCAGAAAACGATTGCCATTGCCGCAAAAGAACTCGGAATTGTGATGAATACCGGCGAGGGCGGACTGCATGAGGATATCTACCCATATCGCAGCAATATAATAGTTCAGGTTGCATCAGGCAGGTTTGGTGTGAATCCCGATTATTTGAACGCCGGCGTTGCCGTTGAGATAAAGATCGGACAGGGCGCAAAGCCAGGCATAGGCGGACATCTGCCTGGCGAAAAGATACCTTTAGATATTGCTAAAACCAGGATGATACCGGTTGGCACAGATGCAATCTCTCCTGCGCCTCAACATGATATTTACTCCATAGAGGATTTAAGACAGTTGATATTTGCAATAAAAGAGGCAACTAACTATACAAAACCTGTTTCAGTAAAAATTGCGGCGGTGCACAATGTCGCCGCAATTGCATCAGGTATTGTCCGGGCAGGAGCGGATATTGTGTATATTGACGGCTTCAGAGGCGGCACAGGCGCAGCGCCCTCCATAATAAGAGACCACCTTGGCATTCCAATAGAGCACGCCCTTGCAGCAGTAGACGAGAGGTTAAGACAGGAAGGTATAAGAAATGAGGCATCTATTATAGCGGCTGGCGGCATTAGGAGCTGCGCAGATGCTGCCAAGGCAATTGCGCTTGGCGCAGATGCAGTTGCACTTGCGACATCGGCGCTTATAACAATGGGCTGCACAGTATGCGGCAAATGCTATACAGGCAACTGCAGCTGGGGTATCACAACCCAGAGGCCGGAACTTACCGTAAGGCTTGACCCGGAGGTTTACGCTGAGAGGCTGATAAATCTTATCCATGCATGGAGCCATGAACTAAAAGAGATACTCGGCGCGCTAGGCGTTAATGCGATTGAAAGCCTAAGAGGCAGCAGGGAACGGCTCCGGGGCATAGGACTTGATAGCCAGACATTGGATATACTGGGCGTGAAACCAGTGGGTAGATAAAAGAAATTTCAAATTACAAATTACAAATAAATTCCAAATTTCAAACCCCAAAATATCTTATATTGGAGTTTTGATATTGATAATTGTAATTTATTTGTTATTTGGTGCTTGTAATTTGAATTTTATAATTTAGAGTGAAGAGGAGTAAATAAAACATGCAAGTTATAGATGCAAAAGGGATTTATTATAGAGATTTAAATCAGAAGGTGCGGGAGGCTGTTGCAAAAGGCGAAAAGGAGGTTCTCCTGAAAAACGTCAATGGCCAGTATTACATCGGTGATGGATTAAACGGTGAGTCGACAATAACAATAGAAGGCGTGCCGGGAAATGATCTTGCAGCATTCATGGACGGCCCTACCCTCATAGTAAAAGACAATGCACAGGACAATATCAGCAACACAATGAATAGTGGAAAGGTCATCATCCACGGTAATGCAGGCGATGTGTTAGGTTATGGTATGCGCGGCGGGAAATTACACATTCGGGGCAATGTCGGATACAGGGTCGGCATCCACATGAAGGGATATAAAAAACAGGCGCCTGTTATAATTGCCGGTGGCAAGGCCGGCGACTTCTTTGGCGAATACATGGCAGGCGGTATTCTTATCCTGCTCAACCTAGATGGAGAAAAAGACAGCAGACCCACGGTCGGAGACTATGCAGGCACTGGTATGCACGGCGGGGTAATCTTCATACGCGGCGAAGTTGACAAAAAGCTCTGCGGCGCAGAGGTAGGAATTACTGACCCAGACGAGGAAGATATAAAACTACTCAAAGAACACCTGACGGATTATTGCAAAGACTTTAATCTCAACATAGACGAGATTATGAAGGGAAGCTTTAAAAAGCTCACCCCTGCCTCATTAAGACCCTACGGAAATCTGTACGCCTATTGAGAATAGAGAACCGCCTTAACTCTTTAGCCAATTCCGTCATACCTTCGTAATATCCACAGGAAGCCTGAAGGTAAAATCACTCCCTTTGCCGTATTCACTTTCAACCCTTATAGTACCGCCCTGCATTTCTACATACCTTTTCACAAGAACAAGACCAAGTCCGGTCCCTTCCTGCTCTCCTATATTGATTTTTTTAAATTCCTTAAATATATGTTTCATGTCTTCTTTTTTTATACCTATTCCATCATCCACAACAGAGACCTGAAGAAAATAATTGTTTGATACTACCCTGATTTTTACACATCCGCCTTCATTTGTAAATTTTATGGCATTACTGAGAAGATTATACATTATCTGCCGGAACATCCTGTCATCAGCCACAATGGTAGAGATACCGTTGCCTATATCAACCTCCACAGATATCTTCTTTCGTATGGACAGGGGACTGACAATCGAGTGAACTTCTTTAATGGTACTCTCTACCGAAAACTCCTCTGGTTTTATTTCCATCTTGCCTGCCTCAACCTTTGATAGGTCAAGGATATCGTTAATCAATTCAAGAAGATGCTTACCGCTTGTGTGTATATAGTTTATGTATTCAAACTGTTTCTCATTTAAATCTCCATATGTTTTATCGTTGAGCAGTTCTGAAAAACCGAGGATAGAGTTTAATGGGGTTCTAAGTTCATGCGACATACTGGCAAGAAATTCTGATTTAAGCCGGCTTACCACCTCCATCTCCTGATAACCTTTTGTCAACCCCTCTGTCCTCTCAGCAATACGCTGTTCAAGTTCAGAATATGACTTGTTAATCTTTTCTACCATCTGATTAAAATTATTTGCGAGATCTTCTATCTCATCATTTGTTTTGATATAAATCCGGTGGCTTAAGTTGCCTTCGCCAATGATTTCTGCGCTCTTCCGCAGAATATGGATCGGTTCTACTATCCTTCCAGCAGCCCAAAACCCCATAGCAGAAAGCATAACAACCAAAAATATAAAAAGCACAATGAGCCTTTTTAAGTGAGTATAAACAGGGGCATAGCTCTCCTCAGGCGACTGGCTGACAAATATATACCATCTGTTCCCATCGAAGGCATTTTCTATCACACCCGCAGATGCTATAGGAGCAAACCCTGCAATGGCATTTACCCCTTCGTGGGCATTGTCCTTGACCACTGCCCAGCCCAATGACGGCGTGGTAATATTGTTCATCAACTCGCTGGTAACCCTGTGCACCTGAGGCGGGAATATAGGACAGAGCAGAATAATACCCGCAGAGTTTATCAGCATGGCATGACCTGTTTCCCCAATCCGTATCTTATGCACCATTTTTGAAATTTTTTCTATTGTACTGACAGCGCGAATAATACCTGCAACAGATGCACCTTGTTCATCCATAATCGGCACTGCAATGGTTTGCAGATATTGATTATAATCAGGGTCAAGATAAATTTCGCTTATATAAATATTCCCCTTGCCGTTATTATAGGCTGCCTGCCACCATTTTTCATTGCCAAAATGAAGATATTTTGTTTTCTTTGCTGAGGCGACCAATACCCCTTTTGTATCCGTTATAAAAAGCTCCAGATACCCTGTCATTTGCTTCTTAATCTCGGCAAGGTATTTGGCGGCAGGGTTGTTCAGATAGGCCTCTTTATCTTGTTTCTTTTCGTTAGCCTGCAGCCATTGGACATCCAGCTTTTTGATATGCTCTTCTATCGCCGCATCGTCCTTAGTGAGATAAAATTTATTTGCTGATATTACTGTGTTTCTTAAAGTAGGCGAGAGCGCCAGGCCATTTAGGCTATATGCTGATTGCTCTATAACAATTTCAATATTACTGGCAATCTCCTTGGCTATCCTCACAAAGTTCTCTCCCACCGATTCTGTAAGTTCTTCCCTCCCCTGCCAATAGACCAGAGATATCCCTATTATGATGGGAAATATCCCAACCACTAATATGAAAAGCGCAATCCTTTGCTGAATACCCTTTTTCTTTATTTGCATAATAGCAAAACCATTTCATCTTCTGCCATACATAAAAATCAGTATTACGACATCGGGCTATCGCAGAGCAGCACAAAAGAAATATGCAGGCCTTTGGGCGGCCCACGACAGATTTACCCTGTTAGAAAACCCAGTAATTTATAGCGGGAATGGTATCAATAAAATTATCATTCCTTGCAGAAAGAAAGGCTAAAAACACTACCTTTTCTAACAGGGTTTGCTACCGGTAATATCTCTGCCAATGCCAATTAAACCGATAGTGTTGCCATTCTTATCTTTAAGCCTTGATAATATAAGATTTACATATACAACATCTCCGTTCTTTTTCATCAATTTAGTTTCATAACCATATATCTCCCCATCTTCAATCACCTTTTTTCTTATCCGCTTGTATTCATTCTTATCAACAAAGAGATATTCTATCTTGCTTCCCACTATAGTTTCCTTGCTATATCCAAGTATAGTTTCAGCCTCTTTGTTAAACTGGGCAATTTCATCAAAAAGCGTGGCAGTAACAATCATATCGCCAGAATGCTCGAGGATATTCTCAAGATATTCTTTTGTTCTTTCAAGCTCAGAGGTTCTTTCCTCTACCATTGTCTTAAGTTCTTTATTATATTTCTCAACCCGTTCCCTGGATGTTTTCAATTCAACTACCATTTGATTGAACGAGGCAACTAGCTCCCCTATCTCATCCCCCGATACCCTTTGCACAGTTTGGTTCAAATCGCCCTTGGCAACACCGCCGGCGGCAGCAGATAATGCCCGTATCGGTGTAATAATCCTCTGTGAAATATAGATAGATATCCCTACACCTGCAATAATTGCAATAAGAGAAAAAATTACAATCTGCCATATCCCACGCTCCATATCTTTATCCGCCAGAATAGTAACAGTATCCAGCGACCGCCATGCCTCATCATACAGCCCATCTGCGCTGCTGAGCAAGATTGGTTTTGCCTTATCTATTTCCCTTAGTACATCGGCAAAATTTACATTTCGCAGTTGAGCTGTCCATTTGAGAGACTGTTCTGTCAATCTTTGCACAGAGTTAAACTCGGTATCTATCCTTTTTAGAAAATCTTTTTCATTGTCTTTGAGTCTTAATTTTTCTACATACGAAATCTTCTTCTCCACATCCCTGGCAATAGATTGATAATACCCGATATTCTGTATCTGTCCCCGAATCAACGAATCGCTTACCTCAACAAATTGCCTTGTAGACTGCCTAAGACTATCCACCATATCGTATTTATGGGCGTAAACAAGAATCTGGTTCACCGATCTGCTAACACTAACAAGGGTAATATAGGCAAAGATACTCACAATAAGCATCAAGATAAGAACAGCAATATAGCCTACCATTAACTTTGTCCGTATGGTAATCTTCAACCCTTTCTATCTCCTCTCTAAAATATATGGGCTATACCAAACTCATTTGTTTTAACATCTCATTTCGCAGACAAGGTTAACGGATTTATTTAAAGTCCACCACGGCCTCCGCTCCCTTTTCAACTGTTATAGTGTATGCTGGGCTAATATTCTTTTTATACCACATCTTCACATTATAGGTACCCGGAGGCACATTACTAATCCTATATTCTCCACGTTTATCAGGAACAACAAAATATGGATTCTGCAGCACCATGATATAGCCTTCCATGTCAGGGTGAATATTGCATAAAAGAACTACCTCTCCCAAACGATTAAATGTAAATGACCTAACCACACCTTTTGGATAGGTGCCAAGATTAAATTTATACCCCGATGAAGGAGTAAAGATATTATTGAGGACATCATCGCTATTGTGAAAATCAACGGTGGTCCCTATCAAAACAGGCAGAACATACGGAACAAATATCAGGTCAATCTGGTCCATAATCGGCCGTTTCTCAGGTGGTATAAATACACCGCCTGCTTTTTCAACATACACAACTACCTTTCCAGCATCCTCTTCGGTCTTCAGCTTAACAGCCCCCCTGATAGTCTCCGCATATGACACAGCATTCAGGATAAACAGGGCTGCAAACAAAACCGTATACATTAACCACTGATACTTCACTTCACTTACCCATCCACAGTATGACAGTCCACAGGCATGACTTTCTGCCGGTGCATCAGCAAAAGCAATGCTGCAAGATTTATTATGCTGTCTTTCCATCATATCAACTCTTAAAAATAATCCAAAAATCCATTTGAAGTATCTGTGTCCTCATTTTTTATAATCCGTGTAACCAAGGCTGTTGGTGACTTTTTCAACACTATGTTAATATACTAAACTTTAAAGGGCAAAAGTCAATTTAATAAATCCCTTGTCACTATCGCCCCCTGCTGTATGCAGCGCCCCTTCTATAGCAAGTTTTATGTTTGTGCGAATCAACGCCACTATACCCATAACCACTTCATCTCTCTTGTTTTCATGCTCTATATCCGCCACATCATATCTTAATATGCCAACAAGCCATGGGTATATAATAACATCGACCTCAGAAAAACAGGAGGTTACCAAAGTTTTTATGAAATCGCCTCTCGGATTATCGTGTTTCCCCCGGACAATCGCACCAAACAGGTTAATGCTGTCATAATTGATATCAAAGGCAAGACCATACCTGTAAAATTGGTCATCAATATTAAAACCCGAAATCCTATTTTCCCCATAATAACCCAATGCGCTGACAGAGATTGATTTTTCCAATCCAATCTCCTGCAGACCTGCCCTCTCTCCTGTCCCAATGCCAAAGCCGTCCAACCCAAATCCGCCGAATTTGTATCCAACCTTTAGATATACATCCTTTGATGAATTGTTATCTAAAGCGCCGCTTGATGTATCCATCTTTCCAACGCCGTTCCCATTAACCACACCAATGGCATATGATAAGCGGCTTTTTGCCATACCGTCTATCTCTATCCCCCTTTGGTCTGAAAAGTGAAAGTTGTTTTTGCCAACCTCAAAGGTGTTGGATAGATACGACGTGTGGGTTAGGCGGCGGCGATTAGAGGATGGTGTTATTGACGGCTCAAACTGGCCGATGGTTAAGTTCAAAAAATGCTTCGGTAAACTATGGTCAAACAGATTGTCAAACCGCAGAAAAAGCCTTTCTACACCTCCAAAATTATTTCCATCTTTAATCAGTGCGATGCTGCCGAAAAAAGATATATCTTCACCAAGTGTGCCTGCTGAAAGAATTTCTATCTCATCAGGAAATGTGAAATCGTGCTTTACCTGAGAATTAGAATCGTATCGGTAGAGCGAATTTGCCGCTAAAGAAAATGGCGCGCTTCCTGCAATTTCACCCGGCCACACTCCTTCGGGCCAAACCTCTTTCCACGCCTCTGCGCCCAAACTGACAGGCTTTTCCTTGATATACCTCTCATCTGCGTCAGGGATTTGATATCCGTTTCTTCGAAAGGCTTCGCCAAAAGTATTCAATTTTGGAAAAACAGTGTGACAGGTCATACAGCTTGTCTTGTATTTCCTTGCAAATACAGGCACAGCCTCTGAGTTTGCATTGAAAAGTGCCAGCAGGAGGGCGCTGAATACTATGACGCTGATGGTCTTAAAAGGATATATCGCCATATATATTATCTATTTAACACAATGTGCCGTGTCTGTGCAATAATGGTGTTGATGTTGTGTATTTTACCACAGTGCATGTGCATTCATTATACTATATGCTCGACAGGAAAACCTTGGGCTTTTAAGTCCGGAAATGAATTGCTGTCTGGAGTGCTTGAAGCCATGCAACCTTCTGTCTGGAAAAAGTTTCATCTGTTCTCCCCAAACACCTCTGCCTCAAATATATAAATCTCAACACCCTCGCCCTTCCAGCAACCGGACGCAAGCCCTGCCTTGATACAGGTATGGTCCAAAAATTCAGTTCTATCCCAGCGACATTCTATAGCCACCTGTGGGAGAAGAACGCCTCTGTAATGTCCATTAACAATATACAACCCGTGTCTGCCAACTTCAATTTCAGATATATCCTTTATCTTCTTCATAGGAGAAAGGCAGGAAACCTCAATAGAAATATAAGGAAGTTCAGATGCAGCAAGAGGCATGAATCGTGGGTCCTGAGTTGCGGCAGAAACGGCCATATCTGCTACAGTTAAATAGAGCGGCTTGTCCGACGTAAATACGCCGATGCACCCTCTGAGTTCTCCATTTTTTTTGAGAGAAACAAAAACCCCGCGTCTTTCCAACAGCGCTGGGCTCTGCACATCACAGGCAGGAATCTTCTTTGCCCTGACATACAACTCAATTGTTTCCCGCGCTGTCTTTAATAGTAGTGTTTTATCCTCTTTTGAAATAGGCATAATCTCATCCAACTTCCAAATTAAAATCTAAAGCCCTCACCTTCCCCGTTACCACATTGCTGATAAGAGCCTGACGGTATTCTTTGAGGGTGGCGATTTGGGATTGGATTTTGGCGATGATTGATACAATCCGTTGTAATTCTATTTTAAGTTTATTTAGAATTTGTATTTGTTCTTCGTCATGCCCATCTTTTCTTCGTGCCAATTCAAAAACAGCTTTTATCTGTTCAGCCTTCGCCAACCCAATGCCCTTAATTGCAGATAATTCTTCAACCCAAAAAATGCAGTTGCATTTTTCGGGTTAATAGATGCCTCTGATATGTTCCTATCCCCTCAGCACCGCCACAATCCCGCCTTTCTGCGCTACATTGACTACCTTTTTCTTGGACACCCTTCCAAGGATGCCGATACCTTCGGGTGTGCCTGCCAATCCATAGACCGTATAAAATTCTTCAAATACAATATATCCGCTTTCATCAAGGATTGGGAATGTCTTTGTGGATACCTTTCTGTATTCCTGCGCTATCCATTTTCCATATTCTACACATCCCCTGTCAATCATCTCATCCCAGTGCTGTTGGGTTGTATCTTTCCCTATAACTATGCCATATCCGCCGTAGCCGCGATTTGGTTTTAGTATAAGGCTGTCTTTATTCTTTCTTATATAATTCAACAGTTCAACATTTTCACCGCTGGGGCTGTCTGTTCGTATATCCCTTATAATCTTGGTCCATGGTATATGCCTTAATATCCCGGAATCCCATAGTCGCCTAAAAACCTTTGCAAATCTCCTGTCTCTTAGCACCTCCCAGCAGCTTTTGTGGTCAATCTCGCCGGCAATGGATGACATGACCTGATTTTTTCTAAATGCAGCCTTTATGGCATTTAGATGTTTCCCTTTGCCCATCTTGAACAACTCATACAATTCAAAATCTCTGTAGATTATATCAATCTCGTGGTTTTTATAATAAACCTCGCCCTTTTTTAAATACAACTCCCTTGGGTCAACCATAAATGTTCTCATCTCGCATTTTCTGCCAAACTTTTCATTATAGAACTCCGCAAGGGATGGGAATTCTGTTATGCCTGATGTGAGAGTCCTGTCCTCTGCAAATGCGATATTGAGGCTTTTTCTGCCGATTACCTCTGCCTGATGCAGAATTTCGTGACATAAGAGGGTGCGTATATCCTCATTTCTTTCAAGCCTGATATTTTTATCTATCTTTCTCAATCTTGGCAGGACAATCTTTGTAATCAACTCCTCTGCTGTCGGCACATAATGATTGCCGCCTACCGCAACTGAATTGTCTTCAAAAAATGTAATAGTGTCTTTCCAGTTTGGATGGTAGATGTCAAAATGGAAATCAAGCCTGCTCCATATACCTCTGGTTTTTCTGTGCTGTCTTGTCCATGTATCCTTTATCCATGCGTCCTCTTCATCTGTCAGCGGTAAAACCTCTCTTACCTCCGTATATTCCAGATACAGGTCAATGAGTTTGGACATTGCATTTTTTATAATAAGGCATGTTCTGTGGAGATATCTTATCTGTTCTAAACTTGCAACAAGGGGAAGGGGAAGAAGGTTTATTACATCATATCTGCCTTCTCTCTCATAGGTAAACTCTCTTTCCTTGGATACATGATATATCTCTTTAAAAATGGTTTTAAGTTCTCTTTCAGGAATAGAAAGAAAGGCGCGCCTTAATTCACAGTCCCAGTGTTTGATACCTTTGGAACGAGGCAACCGCGTTGCCGCTGCCTTTACGCCGACATGGTCGGCTTGCTCCATATTCAACTTCAATCCTCTTCAACCTCTACAAAGTTTTCTTTAGGCGCCCCGCAATCAGGACATTTTTCAGGCGGATTGCCGCACTGGCCGTGGCAGCTATAAATATAACCACAGATGAGACATTTATAGGTTAACTCCATATATTGAAAGCCTCCATAAAATATTTTGTAGTTCGCCGATTTATCAGCATCTTAAAAATACACACATAGGGCGCCCAACTGAATGTTGGGTCGGACAGACTACATGATTGAAAAAATCGGTTCGCTTATTGATTCGCTATAACATACAGGACATTTACTGGGTTTTTTCAACTTATCTCTTTTCTTGAATACAAAACCACATTTATTACATTCAGAAGGCACAACAACCAAATTATGCCCACTTTTGCTAACGGTCTTTTTAATATGTTCAAGATGCCCATATACCTCTTTCTCAGATATCCTGACATCTGCGGATAGCTCTTTTGCAGAAAGGGATTGGCCGGTAAGAATAGAGATTATTTTATGACGTATTGTATCTTCTCTTTCTTGAGGTATAAATGCTTCTCTGGGTTTCGTTCTCATTGCTTAATTATGTTATCCGCCAGTAGCTCCACAACATGAACAACCTTTGTATTTATACCCAGATGATGAAGCCCGTCCTTTATCTGAATCATACAGCCGGGGCAGGCTGTTGCAACAATGTCTGCGCCAGTGCTTTTTATATCCTCTGCCTTGCTCCTGTTTATCGCCATTGAAAAATCATAATTGGTGATATTAAAAGTGCCGCCGAGACCGCAACATCTGCAGGGATGTCTCATCTCTTTTAGTTTTGCACCTGAGATTTCTATAATTTCCCGCGGTCCATCTGCTATGTCTTGCCCTCTCCGCAAATGACAAGGGTCATGGTAGGTGACAATCTCCGATTTACTATTTACGATTTTAGATTTACGATTGAATTCTGAATTCTGAATTCTCAATTCATTGACAAGTAATTCTGTTATGTCCCTCACCTTGTCTGCAAAGCTCTCCACCCTTTTCCGCACATCTTCACCCTCGTCAGAGAGCAGTTCTTTAAATCTTCTTTTTAGACCATCACCACAGGTTGCGCAGGCTGTTGTTATATAATCCAACTCATATTGTTCAAATGCCTCAAGATTTTTTATGGCAAGAGATTTGGCTGTTTTCACATCACCCATACCAAGAGCAGGCATGCCGCAGCAGTGTTGATTAAGGGGAACTATAACCGATGCGCCTGCCTTTTCCAAAACCTTTAAACATGCCTCGCCGATATGGGGTAGCATATAATTTATAAGACAGCCGGCAAAAAAGCCGATACGAATCGGCGAATCGGCGAAGGGGCGAATGGGAGATAAGTTCTTTCTCCGTTTCTCCGCTTCTCCGTTTCCCCCTTTCGCTTCCGTCAATTTCCTGCCTTCCAGAAAAAATCTCTCCGCCAATGGCGGCACAAGTCTCTTTTCACCTATTAGCGGCAGATGAAATCTTCTGTGCAGCCCGCTTTCTTCCGGCACCCCCTTGAACAAAAGCCCCTGAAGCTTTGAGGCAAACTTCATAACTGCTGGCATCAATCTTTCTGAATTGAGAATATTATCCAATATAAAAGATTTGGCAAATGGCAGACCTTTTTCTTTGGCAATCTTTGCCCTTGCTGCAAGAATTATGTCCGGCACATTTACATCATTGGGACAGGCGGTCATACATGCCATGCACTGCACACATTCATTCATCTGTTTTATAAAGCCATCTGACAACCCTATCTCTTTATTTAAAAATGCGCTGCAAAGAGCCACTTTACCCCTGGCGCTGGCAGGCTCTCTGTTTATAACGCCAAATGTAGGACACACACTTCTGCATGTGCCGCACAGGACGCACTTATTAATTTCTTGAGAAAGCTGTTCTAATATTTTCATGCAAATTTATATCCGAGGAAAGATTTTTCCTGGGTTCAATATCTCATTTGGATCTAAAACCTGTTTTATCTTTTTCATTACATCTATTGCAGACCGACTCAACTCCATTCCAATATATGGCATCTTGGAAATGCCAATGCCGTGTTCTCCTGAAATTGTGCCTCCAAAACCAAGAACAAGTTCAAAGATTTCTCTTATGGCTTTTTCTGCCCGTAGAAACTCGGCTTTATCTGATTTATCAATCATTATATTTACATGGATATTGCCGTCGCCTGCATGACCAAAATTTGCATTTATAAGATTATGCTTTTTTGCAATCTCCCTTACGCCGATTATCGCATCCTGGATTTTGCTCCTCGGCACCACAATATCTTCATTTATTTTGTTAGGCTTTAGCTTTGCCAATGCCGGTGATATGGCACGCCGCAACTGCCAGAGCTTTTTTGCCTCTTTCTTATCTACGGCTATCCTTATTTCTTTGGCGCCGTTATCAAGACATATCTTTTTAATAGCCTCTGCCTGATTTTCCACAAGTTCCTTATCTCCATCCACCTCTATCAAAAGAAGCGCATCAACATTATACGGAAGCCCTATATATGAATAATCTTCAACACATTTTATACTGTCCCTATCCATAAACTCCAGGGTTGAAGGGATAATCTTTGAAGAAATTATCTTTGAAACAGTTTCGGCGGCATCCCGCATATCTGTAAAAATAGCAAACATGGTCTTTGTCGCCTCAGGCAAAGGCAATAATTTCAAGATTATCTTTGTAACAATACCCAGCGTCCCTTCCGAACCAACCATGAGCCGTGTTAAATCATATCCCACAACACCCTTGAGTGTCTGCGCGCCTGTATTTATTATCTCTCCTGTTGGCAATACAATCTCCAACCCTAAAACATAATCTTTTGTAACACCATATTTCACAGCACGCGGCCCGCCTGCGCACTCTGCCACATTTCCGCCAATGGTGCAGAATTTAAGGCTTGAGGGATCCGGCGGATAAAAAAGCCCTAAATCCTCAACTGCCCACTGAAATTCACCGGTAACAACCCCCGGCTCAACCTCAGCAATGAGATTATCCGTATCAATCGTCAGGATTTTATTCATCCTTTCCAGCGAAACAACCACCCCGCCCTCAACAGGCAGAGAACCTCCTGAAAAACCGGAACCTGCGCCGCGCGGCACAACAGGAAAACCTTCCTTGTTAGCCAGTTTCAAGATTAGCGAGATTTCATCGGCATTTTTTGGAAATACTACTGCATCAGGCAGAAATTTTTGATTCGTTGCATCGTAGGAATAACAGATGAGGTCTTCTTCGTCTGTTCGGATATTTTCTTTGCCAATGATACGGGTTAATTCTTGAATAAGGTTTTTAGAAAGCACAGCGCCTCTCCGATATTTTTTAGTATATCACATTGAAAGGGCTGGATAAAGTCTTATGGGGTTAAGGGTAAAAAGGTTATTGCATGTTGTCCGTCTAAAAAAAACCATATAAAGCAGGTGTTGCCCATGCCCAAGTATTATTTTCTTGCTAAAAGGTTAACGTGTATTCTTATGTATCAGAAACTCTATAAGTGATAGAAAAATATGATATACTGAAAGCTATTGATAACCGGCAAGTAAAGCCACAAGAACAAACTAAAAATATTATAAAGAAAGAGAAGCGCCGTAATAGTTTGTGTGTTATGCAAAATATAAAAGACCTCATATTGGAAGACATAGAACAATGGTTGGCCTCCGTGGGAGAGAAACCTTATAGGGCATTACAGATTTTTGTATGGTTATTCAACAGAAGAGCCAGCTCATTCGACAATATGACAGATTTGTCCCAGGCATTAAGGCAAAGGCTCAAAGAAAATTTTTACATGGGCCAGCCAAAAATTCTTACAAGAGAAAAATCAAAAGACGGAGCAGAGAAACTTCTTCTGGAGTTAGAGGATGAAAATTATATTGAATGCGTTCTTATACCAGAGGAAGACAGGCTTACTCTATGTATCTCCAGTCAGGTTGGTTGTCCATTGGATTGCGGCTTTTGCATGACAGGCAAAGGCGGCTTTGTAAGAAATTTAAAATTACATGAAATGGTTGACCAGGTCTTTGCAGCACAGGACATTCTCTCCGGTGAGCAGAAGATTACAAACCTCGTGCTTATGGGCATGGGAGAACCTTTTTTAAACTATGATGAGGTTTTAAAATTTCTAAATATTGCCACTCATCAGAAAGGCCTCGCCTTTGCGCCGAGAAGAATAACAGTTTCAACCTCTGGTATTATCCCAATCATAGAAAAACTTGGCAGAGAAACAAAGGTGAATCTCGCTGTATCCCTTAATGCAACAACTGATGAGATTAGAAATCAGTTGATGCCGATAAATAAAAAATATCCCTTAAAAGCCCTTCTCACTGCCTGCATAAAATATCCTGCGGCCAGAAACAGGCGCATAACATTTGAATATATCCTGATGCAAGGTATTAATGATTCCATAGAAGACGCAAAGAGGTTGGCAGCGCTGCTAAAAGATATAAAATGTAAAATAAATCTAATACCATTTAACCCCTTCCCTGACACCGACTTTAAAAGGCCGTCTGATAAGGTAATATCAACCTTTCATAAGATTCTTCTGGATAACAATTATGTCGCCATAATAAGAACAAGCAAGGGACAGGATATATCGGCTGCATGCGGGCAATTGAGGAGAAAACTGCAAAGATGATTGCGCAGATATTTGAAAGACGATTACGCAGAAATGTCATTTGTGTAATCATTTCGTAAAGGAGAAAATCATGGCAAAAACAACGAATGAAGAAAAAGAAAAACTAAAGCGCTGCACAATCTTTTTGGAAGAAGATCAGGTAGGGACCATTGATGAGATTGCAAAGGAATTCCCAAAAAACCTCAAACAGAAAAATGCATTTGATTTTTATTTTTCGGGGCAAACGCAAGATTTGAGCCAAAGCCTGCCCCTGAAAGTTTCTATCAGGGGACAAGCCCTTGACAAATTATCTCCTTTGCCTTTAACAAAGAGGAGTTTCGTGTTTTGCTT
>JACRNJ010000050.1 GCA_016219285.1 Deltaproteobacteria bacterium | reverse complement strand
TTTTACCGAATCGCGTATCGTTTCCTTCCCAGATAGCGCCTGCTGCAGTTGCTCCTATAAGATACGCTGGGAGGTCATAATGATATTGCCATATGCCGCTATCGTCCTTATTTACCCTCTGGTCTATAAAATCACCCCCCCCTGCAACAGATGGAGAGACTGTAATAATTATAGAAGCAGTCAATGCAAGGAGGAAATAAATTTTCTTAAAATATAATACATACCTGTTCGGTTGTATTTTTATTAAAGAAGATTGGTCGTTTTTCAGCATGCATATCCACTTCACGCTCAAGAATGCCACAGATGCTAAATGTAGTCTGCCGATTTATCGGCGACTTAAATGCGCCCAATAAATTTGGCAACTACAAGCCTGATGAATCAAATATGTTGAGCGCAGAAGCCGCAGCGACAACGCAGCAGATTGGCATTTTTCATCATGAACACCTAAAACGCTGCCAATGCCGCATACACCTGTTCATCCGTATATCCGCGCAAATCTATTGACTTGCTCCTGCATGCGGCAACACATACGCCGCACCCCTGACACACCCCTTCATTCACCTTTGCCAGCATCTTCAAAACAACGCCCTGCCTGTTTTTAACCTCTTCCTTTTCAATCGCAGTATATGGACATGCAACAAGACAGTCCCAGCATGCATTGCATGTCATCCTGTTGACATTTGCTGTAATCGGCTCCCTTGCCATCTGGTCATTGGAAAAGAGCGCCAGAACCTTGCTTGCTGAGGCGCTTCCCATTGAGACTGACTCTGGAATATCCATCGGCCCCACGCATGTGCCTGCAAGGAAAATCCCTGCTGTTACAGTTTCAACTGGTTTTAATTTTGGATGATACTCATTATAAAATTTATATTTGTCATAACCGATGCCGAGTTTCTGCGCCACAGTATCTGCGCCATCCCTTGATACTATCGCTGTTGCCAGCACAACCATATCCGCTTCTATCTCAACCTGATTGCCGCTCAGCGTGTCCGCGCCCTGCACAATCACCTTGCCATCTTTTTCATAAACCCTTGAAACCCTGCCTCTCAGATACATTGCGCCGTCGTGCTCAATCGCCCTTCTTACAAATTCCTCATACCTTTTTCCGCCTGCCCTGATGTCCATGTAAAACACATACGATTGCCCATCATGCACCTTGTGCTTGTAAAGCATGGTGTGTTTTGCCGTATACATGCAGCATATCTTTGAGCAGTACGAGACGCCCTTTTTCTCATCCCTTGAACCAACACACTGGATAAACACAACATTCTTCGGGGTCTTGCCATCAGAGGGTCTTTTGATTTCGCCGCCTGTAGGCCCTGATGCTGATGCTAATCTTTCAAACTGAAGTCCGCTTATAACATCCTTGATTTTGCCGTAGCCATATTCGCCGAACCTCTCATTGGGCATCAACTGATAGCCTGTTGCAACAACGATTGCGCCGACATCTTCTGTAATAACTGTATCCTGCTGTTTAAAGTCTATACATTTTGGCCCGCACACAATCGCACATGCGCCGCATTTATCCTTTTGAATCTTCGGGCAATTGGCTGCATCAATCACCGGAATATTCGGCACAGCCTGCGGGAACGGCGTATAAATTACCTTGCGCTTGCTCATCCCCATCTCAAATTCACTGCTTGCCTTAAACGGACATTTTTCAATACACAGACCACAGCCATTGCATAAATCTTCATTTACATACCTTGCCTTTTTCCTGATTTGAACTGTAAAGTTGCCGATATAACCGTCAACCTTTTCAACCTCGCTCCATGTCAAAATCTTTATGTTTTCATTGAGCGACGCCTCAACCATCTTTGGCGTCATAATACACTGGGAGCAGTCCATGGTCGGGAATGTCTCGGAAAGCTTTGCCATATTGCCGCCGATAGACGGCTCTCTTTCAACAAGGATGACCTGTCTGCCACCCTCTGCAATATCAAGCGCTGCCTGAATGCCTGCAATTCCGCCGCCGATGACAAGCGCCTTTTTCTTAATAGGTATCTTGATTTTTGAGAGAGATTTGTTTTTCTTGAGCCTCTCAATCACCATCCTTGTTAAATCAATACTCTTTGCCGTGCCTGCTGCCTTTGTCGGGTCATGGTGAACCCATGAACACTGCTCTCGGATATTGGTTATCTCACATTTGTAGGGATTGAGTCCTGCTGACTCTACCGCCTTTCTGAATGTCTTTTCGTGCATGTGCGGAGAACAGGCAGACACAATAACGCCGTCAAGTTTATGCTGTCGGACAATCTCTTTCAGATTATCCTGTCCGGGAGCGGAACACATAAATTTATAGTCGGCGGTGTAAACAACACCCGGCAGTTTTGCCATCTCTTCTGTGACCTTTTTGGTGTCAACAGTGGATGCTATGTTTGTTCCGCACTGACAGACGAATACGCCTATACGCGGCATAAAAAACCCCTAATCAGCAGCATAAACAACAACGCCTTTTTCTACTATCTCGCCGCCAATCTCAAAATAATCAGCCTTTTCCAATTCCTCATCCGTAAAACCAATGGGGTCAATATCAACAAAACATTTTATCCGCCTTGCATAATCTGACAAAAGCATAATCCTCTTTATGTCATCCATCTTTTTAAACTTCTCAGAAACAACAGCGATGTCTATATCGCTTGACTTTGTAGGCTTCCCATAGGCATAAGAGCCGAATAGGATAATCTTCTCTACAGGAATCCTGCTTTGAAGTTCCTTTACATAATTCAGCACTATATTTTTAATTTCACCTTTTTTGTAAACCATTGCAGCACATCCTCTGTGTCTTTCAGCAATCTGGCGGCGTTTCGTCTGTTGTATATCTTGGCATTGAACCTGTCTTCTTTATATCTTGCCTTAATGTAATGGGCATCTATCTTTAGTATCTTATTATCAATTGATTTAGGAATTTCTATTCCTATCATTTCAACTAATTTGGGAAGTTTATGTATAAACTCCGGTCTCTCATTCTTCTGAATAATAAATACAGCCTTTAAAATAGCTTCAACCGCCTGCTGGCACATAAACATTGCAAAATTATACCGCCCTGCCTTCAGCATTGCAGAGGCTGTATCAAAATTATCTTTTGATGACATGAGCCAAAATCTAACTGCCTTGTTTGTATCTTTAGTCATACCCCATAGCCTATTTTATTGCTGCCATCTCCCAATATATTGACCCTGCAGGAAATATAAAGGCGAACCTCCTTTCATATTGCCGAGTAAAGATATTTGCTAAAAATTCTATCAATAATAGCCTTGAGAGGTCATCAAAAAATATTCGCCTTTTCTCAATTGTAAATTGAGCCTTATAATTTTTATTTCCGACTTGAAAGTAATCAAGGGAACCTGCCGTAAAAAAGTGTATATGTTGCCAATGACGGAACGACTCAACATTAGAAAAATGGGGAACTTCTATCACAACCATAGCATTCGGCTTGCTTATCCGCCACAACTCATCCATCATCTTATCAGTCTGTGGTATATGCTCCAGAACATGTCTGCACAATATCAAATCAAATCTATTGTCCTCAAAAGGCCAGGGGAAAGTTGATAAATCGTGTTGTATGTCAGCTAAACTATTTCCCCTTACATCAATCCCTATAGCGCCAGGAAATTTTCTTCTCCCAACACCCACATCCAGAACTACCCCCCCCCCCCGATATTTTTCTTCAAGTTTCTTATATAACCTTTTTGGAGTTGTGAATAATCTCATCTATTTTACCCCCATTTCTCTCTTAACAATTGCCTTACATCAAACAAATTCTTATCCAAACCCAAACTTCCTTCATCCTGTCCCAACGCCAAGCCAAGCAGTTGCGTGAAATACACAATCGGAATCTGCGCAGGCAGACCCCTGAAAATCGCTACTGTTTTGCTATCCATTCTGCTATCTCTTTCTTGAACCTTTCCAGAATATCCAACTTCACGGTCAAGGCATCATAAACCTTTTTTGAATCCAGAGTTACATATTCATGGATAAGCACATTCCTGAAACCGCCAAAGCCTTCAAACCCATTTGCAAGTTCTTGAGATACAATTCCCTTGCCTGCAAGTCCCTTTGTAATCTCCTCATACTCATCGCAGTATTCTCTGTAGATACTTGAAAGAATATGCGCCCCAATATCAAAAACCATCTCGGCAATGATTATAAAACCTCTTTCAACAATCCACTGTATCTTTATATCTGTTTGATATTTATCCCATGAGATACTCTTATATTCTTCCAACACCTTTAATGCCTGGTCCAGTTTCATCAAACGATCTTCAATGGATTCTCTCTTAAACACCATGGCTTAACCCTTCGTAAAGGTGCTGGCGATATATCCCTCTGATGTGCTTAAAATCCATATACTCCTGCCACGACCTCAACTCAAAATCATTGAGCAGGTCATCGTCTTTGTAATAAATAACCATCCCCTCTTTGACAACCTCATACCTGAAACTCGCAGACTTATCGCTCAAAGTAACAAGGTCAACCTTTTCAGTTCCGAAAGCATTTGTCACCTTTGCCCACAACTTCATGTAGCCATCCAGTGTAAGCTCAGGCGCAACAATGGCAATATCTATATCAGAGGTCTTCCTCGTCTCTCCCGTTGCATGAGAGCCAAAGAGGTAGGCGATGTTTATCTCTTTAAAATCCAGCCACGTTTTTAAAAGTTTATCTGTGATTTCTTGAATGTCCATGATGCATTTTCTTAAGCTAAAATAGCCAGTTCCCTCATCTCACACTATAAGCCTTGTAATATCTCTATAAGTTACAATTATAGTAAGGATAACAAATAAGGTTATTCCGAAAACGTTAACCATCTGATAAAATTTTAAATTCAAAGGCTTCTTTCTGACAGCTTCAATGAGAAGCATAAACAACTGCCCGCCATCAAGGGCAGGAAACGGGATAAGGTTCATTATCCCAAGACTCATACTTAGCGCACCGGTGAAATACATGAGATTCAAAATACCCTTGCTTGCAGCCTGACCCGCCATAGATGCTATCCCCACAGGGCCTGATAATCCCTCTGAACCATTTCCTGCAAAAAGGTCCAAAATGAAGAGAACTGTTCCTGACAATACTGCCCATATTGTTTGAACGCTCAATGCTATTGCATCCGGAAAAGAGAGGTCTTTCCCCAAAATAAATACAGGAACAAAAACTAAAAATGCAAAGGCAATATTGAATATAGAACCTGCTGACATAATGAAAGCCCTATTGAGATATGATGCCTCAAACAATTCCATTGTATCTTCATCATTATTTTTTGAAAAACTCACAAACCCGCCAAGGGGGAGCAGCCGCAAGGTAAATTCCGTTTCTCTTTGTCTAAAGAAAGTAAATATCTTCGGACTGAATGGGAATCCTATGGAGAACTCATAAACCTTTACCCCTGCCCTTCGTGCAGCAAGGAAGTGGCCTAACTCATGGACAAGAACGACTATGCTAAAAACTACAATGAATGCTATTATAGAAATTATCATTTATATACCCCTTTCTTTTAATAACTGCTTCACATCAAACAAATTCTTCTCCAATCCCAAAGTCCCTTCATCCTGACCCAGCGCCAAACCTAATAATTGTGTAAAATACAGGATTGGCATTTGCGTACCTCCAGCACCACCCTCCAATCCTTTCTGGCTCTTTTCTAAATTGTATTGACATAATGGACAACTCGTCACAATAATCTCAGCGCCTCTGTTTTTCGCTGAACTCAACACACTTCCTGAAAGTTTGGTAACAACATCCTCATTTCCCATTGCCAGATGTGCGCCGCAGCATTCTATCTTATTTGGAAACTCCACTGGTTCACAGCCGAGCGCCTTGAGCAAATCTTCAAATATCGTCGGGCCATCTGCCTTATCAATTCCCATATCCTCAAACGGCCTCAAAAGCATACAGCCATAATACGCACCTGCCTTGATTCCCTTGAGCGGCCTCTTTATCGCTGCCTTGATTTTATCAAAACCTATCTTGTCCCGCAGCACCTCAAGATAGTGAATCACATTCAAACTGCCGTCGTATTCTTCTTCAATAAAAGTATTTACAACACTCCGCTTTTCCTTATCATCCTTTACAACCTTGTTTGTCCGTTTCAAAACATTGTAGCATACAGAACAGAGGGTTGTTACCGTGTCCCCTTCCTTTCTTGCATTAACCAGAACCTTTGTCGGAGCGGTCAGACCCATGACATTGTCCGGAGTGAGAGGAAATGCGGCGCCGCAACAATTCCACTGGTTGAGTTCCTTGAGCTCAAAACCCAATAGAACAGCGGACTCTCTTGCCGAGGTATCAAAACCCTTGGCAACGGTATTTAACGTGCAGCCGGGATAGTATGGAATCTTCATGGATTTTGTATCCTAAACTTCCCCCTCACCCTAACCCTCTCCCGCAAGGGGAGAGGGAATTTAAGAAATCTCCCCTCCCTTGACGGGAGGGGACAAAGGGGAGGGTGAAAACTAACTCACAAACTTCCTAAACCCACAAACAATCGCCTGCTGGGGCGCATTCTTTAAGAATGGGAACGGAATCTCTTTAATCTCTTCATGACTTTCGCCTTTTCTTAAACTTAATTGTCTTAATGCCTCTAATATCTTTGCAGCGCTTACACCCTTCGGACATCTGCAATAACACTGAAGACATCCCACACACAACCACGGTGAATTCGCACTTTTTATTGTATCTTCTTGTCCCAACTGGAGAAGCCTTATAATCTCCCTTGGCCCAAAATCCATTGCATAAGATACAGGACAGCCGCCTGTGCAGTTGCCGCATTGATAGCAGTTGGCAAGCTCCTCGCCGCTTATCCTCTCAATGAGTTCTACAAACTCACTGTGCAGATTTTCTTTTCCAAGTTTGATTAACATAATACAGCCTAAAAGTCTAAGAGACTACAAGCCTACAAGTAAAACTTTTAGTCTATTAGACTTGTAGTCTTTTAGACTGCCTTTCTGTATTTCTCCATCCCTATCTTGCACAAATCATTTCCATAGATATCATTCACAACAATTGCCGGAAAATCCTTAACCTCAAGCCTTCTGATCGCCTCTGGTCCTAAATCCTCGTATGCAACAATCTCTGCCTTCTTGATGGTCTTTGCAATGAGCGCTGCTGCTCCGCCTACTGCCGCAAGATAGACTGCCTTGTGCTTTTTCATCGCCTCAACAACATCCGCCGAACGTTGCCCCTTGCCGACTGTCCCTTTCAAACCAAGCTCTAAAAGCCTCGGCGTATATGCATCCATCCTTCCGCTTGTTGTAGGCCCTGCTGAACCAATCACCTGCCCGGGTTTTGCCGGTGTTGGCCCCACATAGTAGATTAACTGCCCTTTGATATCAAACGGCAGCTTTTCTCCCTTATCTAAAAGTTCCATAAGTCTTTTATGCGCCGCATCCCTTGCTGTGTAGAGAACTCCTGTTATCAAGACCTTATCGCCTGCCTTGAGTTTTTCTACATCCGCATCGGTTAGTGGTGGGGTTATTTTGATTGGGTGAGCCATGAATGATTTAGGATTTAGAATTTAGGATTTGAAAATCATAATTCATAAATCCAAAATCATAAATCTATATCACTGCCTCCTTATGCCTTGCCGCATGACACTGTATATTCACCGCTACCGGAAGGCTTGCAATATGGCATGGCATTGTCTTTATATGAACCGCCAGCGCGGTTGTCCTTCCGCCAAAACCCATCGGGCCAATGCCGAGATTATTTATTTTTTCCAATAACTCCTTCTCCAATGCATCTAATTCCCTCTCGGAATTTGGGGTTCCGACATTTCTTAAAAGCGCCTCTTTTGCAAGCAATGCGCTCTTTTCAAAATTTCCGCCAATTCCGACACCCACAATAATTGGCGGACATGGATTTCCGCCTGCCTCTTTTACTGTGTTTATTACAAAATCTTTTATAGCCGGCAAGCCTTGCGACGGTTTGAGCATCGCAAGCCTGCTCATATTCTCGCTGCCAGCGCCCTTTGGCGCTATGGTTATCTTCACCTTGTCTCCATCAATAATCTTTGTATGTATGATTGCGGGGGTGTTATCTCCTGTGTTCTTTCGTGTCAGGGGATGGCATACAGATTTTCTCAAATAACCTTCATTGTAACCCTGCCGTACACCTTCATTTATTGCATCCTCTAATTTACCGTCTAATTTTGCATTGCGGCCAACCTCTACAAAAAATACTGCAATGCCCGTATCCTGACACATTGGGGCATCTTCTTTTAATGCAATATGGGCATTTTCGATAATCTGGTCAAGCACCTCTTTTCCCAGAGGGGATTCCTCTTTGCCTCTAAACCCTTCCAATGCAAAGATTACATCACTGCCAAGTTCACACGCAGCCCTGATGCAGAGTTCTTTTACCTTTGAAGTTATTTCTGATGTGGAAATGTGGCGCATAACAAAACAGCCTAAAAGTCTAATAGCCTACAAGTAAAACTTTTAGTCTATTAGACTTGTAGTCTTTTAGACTGTATTAAATCTTTATATCCTCAATCAACTTTCTGATAGCAGAAACGGAATTGTCAAATTGAGCCTTTTCCTCTTCATTCAGTTCAATCTCTATAATCTCCTCAACCCCGTTGCTTCCGAGTTTCACAGGCACACCGATAAATATGCCATTCACACCATATTCACCGTTACAGTAGGCGGCGCATGGAATAATCCTTTTCTTATCTCTGATTATCGCCTCAGCCATTTCAATAACAGCAGCGGACGGCGCATAAAATGCGCTGCCAGTTTTCAAAAGGCTTACAATCTCGCCGCCGGCCTTTTTAGTCCTCTCCATTATGGCATCGAGCCGTTCTTTCCCCATAAGCTGTGTTATAGGAATGCCTGCAACTGTAGAATATCTCGGCAGCGGCACCATCTCATCCGCATGGCCTCCGATGACCATTGCGTGGACATCCTCTACAGACACATTAAGCTCCATTGCAATAAACGATTTGAGCCTTGCTGCATCCAATGCGCCTGCCATGCCAATCACCCTGTTTTGAAGAAATCCGCTTGCCTTCCATGCCACATAAACCATAACATCCAGAGGGTTTGTAACAACTATAATGATTGCGTTGGGTGAATATTTTACAATCTGCTCGGTAACACCTTTGATAATACCGGTATTGGTATTTATCAAATCACTCCTGCTCATCCCCGGCTTTCTTGCTATGCCTGCGGTAATAATCACCACATCTGAATTTGCAGTATCATTATAATCATTTGTCCCTGTTATTCTTGAATCAAAACCTTCAACAGGCGATGCCTCGGTTAAATCAAGCCCTTTGCCCTGCGGCACACCTTCAATGACATCTATTAAGACTATATCACCCAATTCTTTTATTGAAGCCCATACAGCAGCATGGGCGCCTACATTTCCTGCGCCGACAATCGTTATTTTTTTTCGGGCCATATCACCTCCGTGTCGAAGATAGCACAGTATTTGTTAACAATACACCATGCAATACTTTACATGCAATAGACATGCACGCCTTTCAAATTATATTTTAATTCTTCCCTCGCTCCGCTCTGGAAGCGCTCAAGACTGATGCCCATTAGGGCTGCGGATTAGCTCCGCATTAGCCTTAATTAAAAGATAATCATATTGTATACTGTATACAGAAAACACACAAACTGTCAAGGAGAAAAATATATTATAAAAAGGCTAACTTGACAATACTATATGCCGTAAAAACATACATAACGCCAAACCAATAAGAATTACTAACCCATATTATACAACATGGTAATTGAGCTGCTATAATTAACAAAATTATCCTTGACAAAATCTGTTTCTATGTGATAGCACTATCCCATTTTAAGTAAGTATGGGTTTGCATTGGAAGATATATTTTTGTTTTTGTTAATTTTGATAAACTGCGTATAAACAACATTTAACCATAAAGTTAAGGTAATATATCGGCTGCATATGAAACTGGGGTGCTAGTTAGATTGTATCAGTGGTGTCTAAAACCGGTTTGGTGTTTGGCTGATAAAGAGGTTTATTATGATAGAGTTAAATATTACATTTTTGTACCAGATTGGCGGATTTTTTATTCTTTATTTTGTTTTGAATGCTGTTTTATACAAACCAGTCCTGAAAAAACTTGAGGAACGGGATAAAAACATAGCAGGGGCAAAAAGAGAGGCAGAGATGTTGGAAGTTGAGCTTCAGAAAAGGCTGCTGGATTACGAGAATCAGATCAACGATGCAAAGGTCAAGGCTCAGGAAGACAGGCTGCGCCTCAGACAGGAAGGATTTGATAAAGAGAAAGAGATTCTTGAGAATGCCAGGAAAAATTATCAGGACAGCCTTTTACAGGCAAAAACAAAACTTAAAGATGAAATAAAAATAGCGATTATTAGTCTCAAAGAAGAATGCAAGCTAATTTCAAAGGATGTTGCAGAAAAGATGCTTGAGAGAAAGGTGGCATAGGATGAAATTTCAAAGTTCAAAGTTCAAAGTTCAAATTCGGATGTCAGATTTTAAATCTCACATCTCACATCTCACATCTCACATCTTTTTACTGCCTGCAGTTTACTGCCTGCTGCTTGCCGTTTCTCCTGCCCTTGCTGCTGAAGAAGGCGGACACGAGAGCGGCGGCATGATATGGCGTATCGTAAACTTTGCAATACTTGTTGCTGCACTGTTTCTGATAGCCCGATATTTAAAGCTGAAAGATTTTTTTACCAATAGAAGAGAGTCAATAAAATTTGCTTTGGAAGAAGCGAAAAAGGCAAAGCAAGAGGCCGATGAAAAAGTAAAAGAATTTGAACTAAGACTCAGCCTGCTTAATAAAAAGATAGAGGAAATTTATGGGGAAATCAGAACAGAGGGAGAGATAGAAAAGAAAAAGATAGTAGAAGAAGCTATTGAGCTTGCCGACAGGATAAAGGAGCAGGCAAGACTTGCGGCAGAGCAGGAAATTAAGAAGGCAAAAGAAGAAATTAAGGGAGAAATTGCAAAAGTAGCTGTTGAGATGGCAGAGGAGATATTGCGAAGTGAACTTACTGCCGCCGACCATGAGAGGCTTATAAAAGAGTATCTGGAAAAGGTGAGATTGCATTAGCTCACACTGAAAATGCAATCTGGCCAGCATCTTCATGAGCAAAACCGTGAATTTCATAAGCTAAAAGGCATTTCATAATGAAAAAAGACGCTGCTGCCAAGAAATATGCCAAGGCCCTCATAGAGATAGGGCAGGATGAAAACAGATACAGAGAGATAGGCAAGGAGTTAAGGAATATCTCTGCTGTATTTGCCGACAACCCGGAACTTAAGAGGTTTGCCATTAACCCAATGTATAAGTTGGAGGATAGGCAGGGCCTTGTAGAAAAAGTGGCAGATACCATAGAAATTTCTCCGCTTGTTAAAAAGTTCTTATCTGTTTTAGTGGAAACAAGGGGTATAGGAATAGTTGAAGATATAAGCAGTTCATATTCCAAAATGGAGGATGAGCTTTCCGATAGAGTAAAGGTAACTATAGAATCAGCCATTGATTTAGATGAAGGCCGTCTAAAGGAAATACAAAAAAGGCTTCATGAAATCACAAGAAAAGAGGTTGCCATTGTAATTGAAAAAAACCAAGCGCTCATCGGCGGACTAGTTTTCAAGATTGGAAACACCATATTTGACGGCAGTATAAAAAACCAACTGCAGCGTGTTAAGGAAAAAATAATACAAGGGGTGATTTGATATGATTAAGGCAGAAGAGATAAGCAATCTGATCAAAACTCAGCTTAAGGGTTTCGAAAAAACAATTGATATAAAGGAGGTTGGCACTGTCATATCGGTTGGAGACGGCATTGCCAGAGTATACGGCCTTGAAAAGGCCATGGCCGGCGAGCTTCTTGAATTTCCACATAATATATCCGCTATGGTGCTGAATCTTGAGGAAGATAATGTTGGCGTAGCAATACTCGGAGAAGACTATAAGATAAAACAAGGTGATGTTGTTAAAAGGACAGGCAAAATAGTAGAGGTTCCCGTAGGCCAGGAACTTATGGGCAGGGTTATAAATGCCCTTGGTCTTCCTATAGACGGTAAAGGGCCTCTTGGCGCAAAAAATACAAGACGAGTTGAGGTAAAGGCACGAGGCATAGTTGATAGAAAGCCTGTTAAAGAGCCGCTCCAGACCGGCATTAAGGCAATAGACGGAATGATACCAATTGGGAGAGGCCAGAGGGAGCTTATAATCGGCGATAGACAGACCGGAAAAACTGCGGTAGCAATTGATACAATTATAAACCAAAAGGGGCAGGGTGTCTTTTGCATATATGTCGCCATAGGCCAAAAACAGTCAACAGTTGCCCAGGTGGTTGAAAAACTCAAGCAATTTGGCGCAATGGATTATACAGTCGTTGTTGCGGCAACAGCAAGCGAATCAGCGCCGCTTCAATTTATAGCGCCCTATACAGGCTGCACTATCGGAGAACACTTCAGGGATAACGGCAAACATGCGCTTATAATATATGACGACCTTTCAAAACACGCTGTGGCATACAGACAGTTGTCTCTGCTTTTAAGAAGACCCCCTGGAAGAGAGGCGTATCCTGGAGATGTATTCTATCTTCACTCAAGGCTCCTTGAAAGGGCTGCAAAACTGAAGGATGAACTTGGCGGAGGCTCTCTGACAGCGCTCCCTGTTATTGAAACACAGGCAGGCGATGTATCTGCATATATTCCAACCAATGTGATATCAATTACAGACGGTCAGATATACCTCGAGACAGATCTGTTTTATGCAGGTGTCCGGCCTGCCATAAATGTCGGTCTCTCGGTTTCTCGTGTCGGCGGAAGCGCCCAGGTCAAGGCAATGAAGCAGGTAGCAGGCACGCTCAGACTTGAACTTGCGCAATACCGAGAGCTTGCAGCATTTGCCCAGTTTGGCAGCGACCTTGATGCGGCAACACAGAGGCAGCTTGCAAGGGGTTCAAGGCTCGTTGAGATATTGAAACAGGGGCAATATAAACCTCTGCATGTTGAATATCAGGTTTTGGTTATCTTTGCTGCAACCAATGGATATATAGACGGCTATCCTGTTTCAGCGCTTAAAAAATATGAAGAAGAGCTTTATGCATTCTTTGACACAAGGCATCCTGAACTGCTTAAAGAGCTAAAGGAAAAGAAGGCTATAGACGATGCCATTAAACCAAAACTAATCAAGGCGCTGGATGATTTAAAGGGATTGTTTGTAGCAGAAGGAAAATAAAGAAATTTACGATTTTGGATTTATGATTTTAGATTTTAAATCGTAATTCGTAATTAAAAAACCATGCCCAATTTAAGAGATATAAAACGCAGGATAAAAAGCGTAAAAAGCACACAGCAGATTACAAAGGCAATGAAGATGGTTGCTGCTGCTAAGCTTAAGCGGGCCCATGATGACATTACGGCGGCGCGGCCATATGCTCAAAAAATGCTTGATATCATGAACAGCCTCGCATCCATAGCAGGACATGATGCCCATCCCCTTCTGTCTAAAAGAGGCGATAATAAGATTGAACTTGTTATTATTACATCTGACAGAGGTTTGTGCGGCGGTTTTAACAGCAATATAGTGAGGGCTGCAGAAGGTTTTATAGCAAGTAATGCCGGCAGGTCGGGCATAACGCTCAACCTCATAGGCAAAAAGGCAAAAGACTATTTTAAACGCAGAGGTTTAACAATCCGACAGGAAAGGCCGTTGGGTTCCGGCAGGCCAAATTATTCTACCGCCGCAGAGATTGCAAAGGAGATTGTGGACTCATATACTAAAGAGATTTTTGACGAGACGTATCTTGTATACAGTGAATTTAAATCTGCATTGAGCCAGAAAACTGTAATGCAGAGACTTTTGCCTATTGAACCGCCAAAAGAGGGTGAAGGGGCTGCAGAATATATTTATGAGCCTTCTCAGGAGGCAATACTTGCAGATATTTTGCCAAAACATATAGAAGTGCAGACCTTCAGGGCTCTCTTGGAATCTTCTGCCAGCGAGCACGGCGCAAGAATGGCTGCAATGGACTCTGCAACAAAAAATGCCAAAGAGATGATTGAAGGCCTCACCTTAAAATACAATAGGTTACGTCAGGCAGCTATTACAAAAGAATTGATGGAAATCATCGGCGGGGCAGAGGCGCTTAAAGGATAGTTTCAAGTTACAAGTGGCAAGTGAAAAGTAAAAAACTTGAATCTTACATCTTGAATCTTGCAACTTATTAAACGGAGGTTTTAAAATGGAAAAGAACATAGGCAAGGTAACACAGGTCATTGGGGCTGTCCTGGACATAGAGTTTCTCCCCGGCCATTTGCCAGCCATATACAATGCAGTAAAAGTTACTAACCCAAGTATAAATGACCAGCAGTGGAATCTCACCCTGGAGGTTGCGCAGCACCTCGGTGAAAATACAGTAAGATGCATTGCAATGGATGCAACGGAAGGCCTTGTAAGAGGAGCCGATGTATGGGATACAGGCGCGGGCATTTCCGTCCCGGTAGGCAAGGAGGTTCTTGGAAGAATACTGAATGTGGTTGGCGAACCTGTTGACGAGCAGGGACCGGTAAAAACAGATAAAAAATATCCTATTCATAGGCCGGCGCCTTCGTTTGAACAGCAGTCTACTAAAGTAGAGGTTTTTGAAACAGGTATAAAGGTTATTGACCTTCTAACACCCTATTTAAAGGGCGGCAAAATAGGGCTGTTTGGCGGCGCGGGAGTTGGAAAAACCGTTCTCATTATGGAGCTTATAAATAATGTTGCCATGCAGCATGGCGGTTTTTCTGTATTTGGCGGTGTTGGCGAGAGGACAAGAGAGGGTAATGACCTTTGGCTTGAGATGAAGGAGTCCGGGGTTATTGACAAGACAGCGCTTATCTATGGGCAGATGAATGAGCCGCCGGGGGCAAGGGCGCGGGTTGCATTGACAGCGCTCACAACAGCCGAGTATTTCAGAGATGAAGAAAATCAGGATGTGCTTCTCTTTATAGATAATATCTTCAGGTTTGTTCAGGCAAACTCAGAGGTCTCCGCGCTTCTCGGAAGAATACCATCTGCAGTCGGTTACCAACCGACGCTTTCAACTGATATGGGTGAACTTCAGGAGAGGATTACTTCAACAACAAAAGGTTCAATTACATCTGTCCAGGCAATATATGTGCCTGCTGACGACCTTACGGACCCTGCCCCTGCAACGACATTCGCCCACTTGGACGCAACAACGGTTCTTTCAAGGCAGATAGCAGAGTTAGGCATATACCCTGCGGTTGACCCGCTTGACTCAACCTCCAGAATCCTTGACCCTCAGATTATCGGCGACGAACATTATTCTGTTGCAAGAAAAGTTCAGCAGGTTTTGCAGAAATATAAAGACCTTCAGGATATTATAGCCATCCTCGGCATGGATGAGCTTTCAGAGGATGATAAATTAGTTGTTACAAGGGCAAGAAAGATACAGAGATTCTTAAGCCAGCCGTTCTTTGTCGCAGAGGCATTCACAGGTTCACCCGGCAAATATGTGGGCGTAAAAGACACCATCAAAGGTTTCAAAGAGATTGCCGAAGGAAAGTATGATGACATTCCGGAACAGGCATTTTATTTGGTGGGCACAATAGAAGAGGCGATAGAGAAAGCGGAGAAAATGAAAGGATAATTGCGATTTCCGATTGTCGATTTTCGATTTCTAAATCGTAAATCGTAATTCGTAGTTCGGTTAATCTGTGGCAGACACATTCTTATTGGAAATAGTTACTCCTACCAGGCTTTTTCTTTCTGAACAGGTAGAGGAAATGACAGCCCCTGGCAGTGAAGGCGAGTTTGGCGTACTTGCAGGACACGCTGCATTTCTTACCTCTTTAAAAGAAGGGGAACTCACCTATAAAAAAGGGAAGGATACAAAGCGTATTACTATAGATGCGGGCTACGCAGAGGTAATCCACGAAAAGGTAACAATCCTTACAGAAAATATTAAAGAGTAGCAGAACCCCAAAAAACAATGTCTATTTTTGGGGTTTGTATTTGTTATTTCCTATTTATGGGAATAAGAGTTATCTTGGTCTTTCCGTCTTTTTACAACCACCTTATTTCTTGAAAAGCTCCAGCTCGGTTTCAGAATTTTCAGCCGCAGCCATAGGTTTTTTCTCATCCCTATCCCCGCTTAAGGCCTGCGGGGACAAGTATTTTCCTTTATATATATAACGTTCATACATCTTATGGTAACTTGTCCATTTTGAATCAATCTCCTTTTCCTTTTCAATCAATGCCTGCATGGATTGAACCTTTGAATCCATATCATCAAGATAATATAATATTACAGCCTCTACGGTCTTTGGCCTTTTGGGAGAGCCGAAGTCAAGATGGCCGTGATGGCTTAAAAGCATGTGTTTCAAAAGCAATGCTGTCTCTTTTGGAAAATCAGGCAGACTTTCAAGTTTTTTATCTATCATGCCTATGCCAATTGTTATATGGCCGAGAAGCCTTCCCTCATCCGAATAATCAAACGCCCTCTCAAACCTAAGCTCATATATCTTTCCTATATCATGAAGTATGGCGCCTGCAAGGAGAAGGTCTTTATCTATATTCTGATAGTGTTTTGCCACTCCATGAACAAGCCCGCACAAAGAAAGTATATGTTCAAGAAGGCCGCCGAGATAGGGGTGGTGCATTGACTTTGCAGCAGGCGCAAGCTTAAGAAGATTTCTAATCTCCTCATCTTCTAAAAAGGCAGACGCGAGTTTTCTGATGCAATTATTTTTCATTCCTGCCACTATAGATTCCAGCTCTGACATCATCTCATCAGGCCCCCTGTCTGATGCAGGCAGAAAATCTCTTACAGCAACTCCATCCTCATCTATCTTTGTTATCTCTGACACATTTAACTGAAGTCCGCCCTGATATGCAATGGCCGCCCCCTTGACCTTTACAAAGTCATTTCTTCCAAATTTTTTTGAGAGGTCTTCAGCATCATCCCAGACCCTTGCCTCCATCTCTCCTGTCTTGTCCATAAGCTTTATATTGAGATAGGGTTTTCCGCTTTTACTCATCCCCATCTCTTTTTTGGCAACAAGAAAGATATCCTCAATCTTGCTTTTTTCTTTTATATATTTTAAAAAAATCTTTTTCATGACATGACTCCTAAACTTTATCTTATAGGTTTATGCTCAAAAATGTTCCGGATGCAAGGCATTGTAGTATGCCTTCCTCAATCTACACCTTTGGCTCGTAATCCAAAAGCCTGTCTGTAAGACTATAGCCGATTAAACCCGCAGCGCCAGTAACAAGAATATTAAGGCAATGCAGAATAGCATATTAAAAGCAATGGGGTCAAGATTTAGTAACCTTCAGGATTTGATAATTTGTCTCTGCAATGATAGGATGGCGACCATTATGAACAGCATCTCTATCATACTTGTTGAACCGCAGAGCGCAGGCAATATCGGCTCTGCTGCGCGGGCGATGGAGAACACTGGCTTTTCCAATCTTTGCCTGATAAATCCTGTTGATTATAAAAACAATGAGGCGTATTCAATGGCGTGCAATGCCTGCGGCACGCTCCTTAAGGCAAATGTATTCACGGATATAAAAAGCGCCGTAAAGGATTCTGGCCTTGTTGTAGGAACTACACGAAGAAAGGGGAGAGAACGATATCCGGTATTGACATTACAGGAAGCGCTTCCTAATATCTTAACTGCTGCGAAAAAGAATAAGGTAAGCATCCTTTTTGGAAGGGAAGACAAAGGACTTCGGAATGAAGAGATAAGGTTCTGCGACCTGCTCGTTGAAATACCAACTCATAAAAAATATCCATCTCTCAATCTCTCTCACGCAGTATTTTTAACCTGCTATGAGCTTTTCAGGGCAGAAATGCCATCTGAACCATCTATCAAGCTATCGCCATGGGAAGAGATGGAAGGCATGTATATCCATCTGGAAAATACCTTAAAAAAGCTCGGTTACGGCGAAAAAGGAGGAAAGCATCTTTTAAAGGCGATAATGCGCTCATTCAAAAGGCTCTTCGGCAGGACAGGGCTTATGCAGAAAGAGGTGAATATGATACGAGGTATCTGCGCGCAGATAGGGGAGAGGATACGGTAGCCGCAGTCATTAAACACCATAGATTGAATTGAACGTTCATATAAAGGAATTTACTATATCAAAGGAGATAAATGGACAAACAAGATAAGAAACAGTATTTATTTCCCATAGCGATTTTTTTGATAGCTTTCCTTTACTCCAGCTTCTTTCTCCAGGGGATCCGTTTATTTGATAATGACTACAATCAGTGGCTTACTTACGCCATGGAAAATTCATTATCTAATGCAATATGGGATGTTTTTAATCCTGTTCTTAATGACTGGAATGTAGACTATAGACCCACTCAGACGCTGATCTTCAAGGCCCTATTCTTTCTGTTTGATTACAATGCCTCTGGCTATTACTATTTCAAATCTCTTATGCTGGCTCTCTTCAGCACAGCCTATTTTCTTTTCCTCCGTCACTACCTTAACAATCTGACAGTTGCAGCGTTTAGCGCCCTGTTTTTGGCCATGGCCTCCTCGACCTTCACTTCGTTGATGTGGGTAAGCGATTTCGTTATTGTCAGCGAATTTTTGGCATTGCTCGTTTATACAATCTTTCTGAATCTTGAAACCAGAGAGACATCCTCCAGAAAGCTCTTGTTTACCTCTCTTGTCATAATGATCATATTGACAGTTATCTGTGACCGCACAAAGGCCAACGGGAAGTTAATCCCCGGCATTCTATTTCTTTATCTTGTTCTGTTTGACTGGCGGAAATTGAAGAGATACTGGATTGCAATTTCGTTGATGGTTTTTGCGGTTGTGCCGTGGAAGGTGCTGGTCAGTAATCCTGCCCCATTTTTTTTACGCGATGATTCCGGAACAGTTCGAGACTATGCCTGGCAACTAGCGTCCTTCTATAAGTTTTTGGAATTATTCGGAGGGGACTTCGAGCCATTTTCATTGCTCTACTCTGCGCATCCACCAATAAGCGTACTGGCAATTATAGGCTTCCCGTTACTGTTTGCCTCTATTATAGCGATGTTCTTCTTGGTTTACCGGCGCGCCATTAATCTCAAACACAAAACTGTTCGCTTTCTGGCAGTCTGGGGTGCGGTCAATGCGGCTGCGTTAATGTCCTACCCTTCTCTGCCTAGTCATTTTCAAGCTAGATACGCCATCAGCACGCTTATTCCGCTCGTTCCGCTTCTACTCATTATGATATTCCGCGCGTCAATCATTACATGGGGAGGCAGGCGAATACCTGAGATAATAATAGCAGCTCTCATAATTATTAGCATCTGCTTTCACGGATATCATACGTTCATGGCTCGGAACATCTTCCCGCCTACCATGATAGCCTCGGACACGCTTAGGGAATACGTGGCAAATAATTTTAGAAACACTTGGTTTTACTACATAAATAGTTCGGTGTGGGCTTTCAGGCCAACAAACGACGGCAATCAGTTTTTCAGTTATCAAAATGAAAAGGCAAGTAGTGTTGCATCTCGACTGCCACCCAATACGGATTTTTATGTAATAAGCTCACGTCCATTGGAGACAAGTTCTCTTAAATTACATATGTCATTTCCTGGAAAGTCCGAGAGTTTATTTGACAGAATATTTAACAATGGAAGCGCCCCATTTTATAAGACCACTTTTTATCTTTATAAAATAGAGTCTGACTAAGCTTGTTAATCTGTTGGCTGGCAAGTACAAGCAAGGGTGGGGCGCACAAATAAGGGGGCAAACCTTGGCCCCATGACCCCCTCTATAGAGACAATGGGATAATAGAACTTGACGGCAACAGACCCCTGATAGAAGCGCTCAGAGGCAGGCATCTAAAGATTTTTAAGCTGCTTCTGCTCTTCAGCCCTGAAACTGCAAATCAAATACCTCATCTCATCTAAACCTATGGTTTGTAGCCTGCCGATTTATCGGCGTTTTTAAACCTGTCCCCGCAGGCTTTAAGCGGGGATACGCCCATAAATGGGCAAACTACATTATAACCCAATGATATTCCCCTCTTGGTCCAAATCAATATTTTCTGCTATGGGATGTTCAGGCAAACCTGGCATTAAAAGGATATTCCCGCAGATAGCCACCAGAAAACCTGCGCCAGTTGCAGGTAAAATCCTTTGAACAGTTATGTTGAAATCCTTTGGCCTTCCCCAAAGACCCGGGTTGTCTGACAATGACTTTGGTGTTTTGGCAACACAAATTGGAAGGGCGCTATAATTGCAACGCGCTATATCTGCCATATCATTTTCCGCATCTTTGGCAAGTATTGCATCATCAGCGCCATACATCTCCTTAACTATGGTTTTAATCTTTTCCATTACAGGTATATTAAGTGGGTAGAGGTATTTAAACCTGCCTTTGTGTTTGCATAACTCTATCAATTTTTCCGCAATATCCAACCCACCAATGCCGCCCTTATTCCTGACATCGGCTATAAATGCAGGGATATCTTTGGCTTCAAGCCTTTTTATTATCTCCATGAGCTCGTCATCTGTATCTGTCTTAAAGCGGTTAACGGCTACAAGGAATGGGACGCCAAATCTCCTGATATTTTCAATATGTTTTTCCAGATTTCTGAGGCCGTTGATTGCGGATACCGTATCCTTTTTTTCATAATCCTTTGCCCCTCCATGCAAGCGCAAGGCTTTCAGTGTAGCAACAATAACAACCGCAGACGGCTTTAAACCGCCAACACGGCATTTAATATCAAAAAATTTCTCTGCCCCAAGCTCTGTTGCAAAACCTGCCTCTGTTACAACATAATCAGCAAGCTTTAATGCCATATTAGTAGCAATAAGACTGCTGCACCCGAGAGATACATTTCCAAAAGGCCCGCCATGGACAAAGACAGGCGCGCCCTCAAAAGACTGAACAAGATTGGGATGAATGGCATTTTTTAAAAGCGCTGTTACTGCGCCATGAATTTTCAAGTCTCTAATCAGAACAGGACGATTGCTGCTGTCAAAAGCCAGCAAGATATTTTTAACTCTCCTTTTTAAATCTTGTATATCCTGACTCAAACAGAGGATGGACATTAATTCAGAAGCGGCAGAGATGTGGAATTCTTCACCCCTTTCATTCTTACTGCCCAGACCGATTTTAACGTTTCTTAATGCCCTATCGTTTATCTCTGCTACCCGCTTCCACACGATTCGGTCTGGATTTATTCCCAGCTTATTTCCATGATAGATATGATTGTCTATTATTGAAGAAATGAGATTATGCGCGGAAACCACTGCGTGGTCATCGCCGGTAAAATGCAAGGTAATGTCTTCAACCGGCAAAACCTGCGAATATCCACTTCCTGTTGCCCCGCCCTTAGCGCCAAAAAATGGGCCCAAACTTGGCTGCCGTATACAGGCCATAACCTGTTTTTTCAACTGTTTTAAGGCCTGAGCCAGACCAATAACAAGCGTTGTCTTGCCTTCGCCAGAAGGGGTAGGGCTTATTGAAGTAACTACTATTAATTTGCCGTCTTTTCCTTTTTCTAAATCTTTAAGCAGGGCTGAATTTATTTTGGCAATATGGCGGCCGTAAGGAATGATATGCCTTGAAGGGATATGCAGCCTTTCAGCAATATCTTCTATGCGCTTTAACTTCACAGAACGGATGATTTTTGTATCTGTTTTCATTTTATCTTGGTAGCATAGAAAGGGTTAGGAGTCAACCTTTGACAACTGTATAAAATTATGTTGAAACACAGTCGTTTATTCTATAAGATAGCTCTGTCTGAAAAAGGAAGGGAATCATGTTCGGTATAGGAATCTCAGAACTTATTATTATACTTATCATAGCCTTAATTGTCATTGGCCCGCATAAGCTTCCGGATATTGCAAAAGCGCTTGGCAAGGCATTTTCTGAGTTCAAAAAAGCAGCAGAAGAAATAAAAGAGAGTGTAAAAGATATTGACCTTGAAAAAGCGGCAAACTCAGCAACAAAACCACCCAAAGAGTTCAAGACACCTAATCCGCCTGCAACTGTTGCTCAAACAAACCCTGCAGAAGAAAACAGGAAAGACAAGGAAACCAAAATTTGATGCCTCGGGTCCGTTCCGCTCACTGCAGGACTTGGCCAAACCCAAAAATAGACATTGATTTTTGGGGAAACTGGCAAGTCCTTGACAGACGTTTCACCTGTCAAGGGCAAGTTGCCTGTCAGACAAGGCATCGGCCAATTTTTGCGACGAGCCGTATATTCACCGATACGGTGAGGAACAAAAATTGGCCGATAACGAAGTATGGCAGGCAAATCGCCAGTTTGTAAAATAGCGAGGGTTTTAATCGCTATTTTACGGCAAATATTGTGGTTACCCAAAAGTGTACTATTTTGAGGAAGGAATAACTTGAATATGCAGCAAGACGATAAGATGCCGTTTACATTTCATCTGGTTGAACTTAGAAAAAGGCTCATCAGAAGCGTCATAGCCATTATAGTGGGATTCGGAGTTTCATACAATTACTCGGAAGAACTCTTTAAAATACTTGCTAAACCCCTTCCGCCAGGCACCACATTCAGTTTCATTAGACTCATCGAGCCGTTTTTTACCTATATGAAGGTATCCCTGCTTACAGGCATATTCCTTGCCAGCCCTGTTTTAATATATGAAATTTGGGCATTTATTGCACCGGGGCTTCATGAAAAGGAAAGAAAATGGGTCTGGCCCATCGTTTTTTCCTCCTCTGTTTTGTTTATGGGCGGTGTGATATTTGGCTATTTTCTTGTGCTGCCATTCGGTTATAGTTATTTTCTTGGTTTTGCAACAGATACAATCAGACCAATGCTATCAATGGATGAATATTTTTCATTTACAACAAAATTTCTGCTCGCATTCGGACTCGTATTTGAAATGCCGCTTTTTATTTTATTTCTTTCGCTGCTTGGAATCGTGGATGCAAAGATGCTTTCTACTTATAGAAAATATGCAATCCTTGCTATATTCATCATAGCCGCAATACTCACCCCAACCCCGGACGCCTTCAGCCAGATACTCATGGCAGCGCCTATGCTCGTGCTTTATGAAGTTGGGATAATCATGGCAAAGATATTTGGAAAAAAACGGAAAGCAGAAGAGACAGTGGAGTCTGCTTGACCAAAAAAGCCTTTCAAGAAAAACTCCTTTCCCTAATCAGCAAATTTGAAAAGGACAAACACCACTACCTTTCCAAAGAATATCTTGAGACGCAGGTAAGACAGGATTTTATCAATCCCATGTTTGAAGCCCTCGGCTGGGACATTGAAAATAAAAAAAGCCTTTCGCCATTTGACAGAGAGGTCATCCTTGAAAAAGGCGAAACCACAGGAAGACCAGATTATAATTTCCGCAGGACTAATAAAGGGAATAAAGGGGACGGTTCTCTTTAATTGATAACGCCAACTGCAATCGTCTATCATCAATCATCAACGGCGGAGACAAGACTTACTCTTTCCACTTTCCAGGAAATAAAAAATAAAGAGAACCGTCCCCTTTATTGCTTTATTGATGTGGACTTGATGTAAGGCTTTTAAATGAAACGGTTCAAAAACTCCTTGATAGAATCATCTTTATCCGCATCGCAGAGGACAGAAGGATAAGGGATGCCAATGAACTGAAGGAAATTGTTGACCTAATAAGGCATGAAGGAAAGAGAAAACCCATTCTCACCCACCTCAAGGATTTGTTTTATGAGGTAAATGCGACCTAAACGGCGACATATTCAAGCCCCATGCATGCGAAACAATAAATCTTGATTCCAATCTCCTTGCAGATATAATCGAAAATCTCTATTTTCCAAAATGCAGATACAGATTTGATGTAATAGGCGTAGAACTTATCGGCAGCATCTATGAGCGGTATCTTGGAAGCACTATAAGGGTAACGCCTCAAAGGGTAAAGGTTGAGAAAAAGCCAGAGGTAAGAAAGGCAGGCGGCGCCTATTACACGCCGAAATATATTGTTGACTACATCGTAAAAAACACGGTCGGAAAACTCATTGAAGGCAAAACGCCGAAACAGATAGAAAAAATCAAAATCCTTGACCCTGCCTGCGGCTCAGGCTCATTCCTTCTCGGCGCATATCAATATCTTCTTGATTATCATCTTGAATATTATCGCAAACATCCAAAAGAGGCGCAGACAATATTCTTTGATTTCTATCAGAAGGTAAGGCCAGAGGATTTATCTCTGCCCCTGCGCACAAAGGCAAGGATTTTAAAGAATAACATCTTCGGCGTTGACCTTGATGCGCAGGCAGTTGAAATCACGATGATGCGCCTTTATCTCAAGGCGCTTGAAGGGGAAAGGAGTTTACTGCCAAAGAAACAGCAGTTATTACCGTCTCTTACAAATAACATAAAATGCGGAAACAGTTTGATAGGGTATGATTTTTTTGATAACACTCAATACGCACTACCTGCCGTCATTCCTGCGGAAGCAGGAATCCAGAGAAAAACAAAAGGAATGGATTCCCGTTCCCCGCTTACGACCTGCGAGGACAGGTTTCACGGGAATGACGACGAAACAAAATCTCGCATCAACCCCTTTGACTGGAACTCAAAAACAGCAGGGCTTGGGGAAATCATGGAGAATGGCGGATTTGATTGTGTGATAGGAAATCCGCCGTATGTAAGGCAGGAAATGCTCGGCGATTTCAAGGAATATTTTGAGCAGCATTACAAAGTCTATCACGGCGTGGCAGACCTTTATGCCTACTTTGTTGAAAAAGGTGTATCCTTGCTTAAAACTGGAGGCTTCTTCAGCTATATCGTTTCAAACAAATGGATGCGGGCAAACTACGGAGAGCCGCTCCGCCACTGGCTAAAACAACAGAGGATAGAAGAAATCACAGACTTTGGAGGCTTGCCTGTCTTTGAAGGAGCGACTACATATCCGTGCATTATACGCATAGGCAAGGGTTCACCTCTGCCTAAATTCAACGCAGCGCAGATAAAGACGCTTGAATTCAGCAGCCTTGCAAATTATGTAAATGATAATTCTTTTAAAATCAGCAAATCGTCTCTTTCAGATAAAGGCTGGTCTTTAGTTGATGAGAGCGTGCAAAACATCCTCGCAAAAATTAAAAAGGCAGGCAAACCGCTCGGCGAGTATGTCAATGGGGAAATTTATTACGGCATCAAAACCGGACTCAACGAAGCCTTTGTAATTGATAAGGATACAAAAGATAGACTTATAAAAGAAGACCCCAAAAGCGCGGAGATTATAAAGCCTTTTTTGCTTGGCAGAGATATTAAACGCTATGAATCTCCGCAAAGCGAACGGTATTTGATATTCACGCGTCGAGGCATTGATATAAAGAAATATCCCGCAATTCAAGAACACCTTTCCAATTTTAAAGACCGTTTGATGCCGAAGCCAAAAGACTGGAAAGGCGACAATTGGAAAGGGCGGAAACTCGGTTCTTATAAATGGTATGAAATTAAGGATGCAGTTGATTACCACAATGAGTTTGAGAAGCCGAAGATAATTGTTCCAGCCATTGTCAAAAGAGCGTCTTACGCATTTGACACTGGCAGTTTTTACTCTAACGACAAAACATCAATCATAGCCACAGACGACTTATATCTTTTGGGAATACTGAATTCAAAAGTCTCAGACTTTGTAATGCACTCTATTTC
>JACRNJ010000049.1 GCA_016219285.1 Deltaproteobacteria bacterium | reverse complement strand
TGTTGCGGCCAAAAAGGTTAGCCTTACAGGCAATCTCCAATTGCAGGTGAGCAGATTGCAGCATCCCATAGATGATTATCTGATTGGAGGTGATATTACAGATAGGGATAGGTTTGACTCTATTATTAATGAGATGTCAGGGTTATTTGCTGAACTCAAAGCCATTGACACGGATAAGGCATGGCAGGATATTGCCGGAAAGACCCAAGGAGATGTTATAGTCTTTGGAGAAAAGGCCATTGCCATACTCTATATGGATAATCCTGTCGGGAACAAAGAGGCTTATAACCTTAGCCAAGAGATGCGTTCTATGGGCGAGAGCCTGCTCAAGGAAGTGGATGGTTTTCATAAAGTTGCAGAAGACGAACTTGTCCTGGCCAAGGCAAAGGCAGATGCATTGACCGGCAAGATTATCCTCTATGCGGCAATAGCCTTTGTCACACTGCTATGTTCAGCGGGGCTGCTTTATTATTATCTGAGAAGGTATGTGACCAAACCCATTAACGAGCTTCATCAAGGGGCTGATATTATTGCAAAAGGAAACCTTATCCATCGTCTTGATATAAATACAGGCGATGAACTGGAAGGGCTTGCAGGCGCATTCAATCATATGGCGGCCTCTCTTCAAGAGGCAAAGAAGGAGCTTGACAGGAGGATATTTGAGCTCTATACGCTCTACAATATAAGCAAGACGTTATCTACTGCCATTGAGGCAGAGGAATTGTTAAAAGAGATTGTAAAGAAGGTAAGCAGCGATCTTAACATGGAAGATGTTATAATTATGCTTTTAGATGATAAGACACAGGAGCTTTATGTGGCGTCATGCACCGCAGGCTCGCCTGATGCGTGCAAATGTGCAAACAGCCGATATAAGGTCGGCCAGGGTTTTTACGGCTGGGTGGCCATGTCAGGAGAGGCAAGACTGATAAGAGATGTAAGCATGGAGAAAGATATTGTCCCTGGCGATATAATTGATAGCGAGATACAGAGCATTATTGCGGTTCCGTTTGGGGTGAGGGGGAAAATCATTGGGTTGTTATGCGCCTATAAGAATAAACCTGGCGTTTTTGAGAGGACGGATTTGGAGCTTTTGAAGGCAGTTGCAGAGAATGTTGCCGTTGCCCTTGAGAATGCAAGACTGTATAAAGAAACAAAGGTTATGGCGATTACCGATGGTCTTACCGGGCTGTATAATCGTCGTTTTTTTGTGACAAGGCTTAAACAAGAGATTAGCCGTGCGGAGAGGTATAATCGCCCGCTCTCTCTCTTGATAATGGATATAGATTATTTCAAGCATTATAATGACACGCATGGGCATCAGGGCGGGGATGAAATTTTAAGAGGATTCGCGGGTGTAATAACACAGGCGATAAGAAATTCTGATATTGCCGCGCGTTATGGAGGAGAGGAGTTCGTTATAATATCTCCTGAAACAGACAAAGAACAGGCAGTGAAAATGGCTGAAAAGCTAAGAAAGATTATAGCAGATTACCCATTCCCTCTGAAACAGACCCAGCCCAACGGCAATTTGACTGTAAGCATCGGAGTCGCTGTATTTAAGCCTGTCCCTGCAGGCCTGCCCTCGAATGGTTCTATCGGGGGCATTAAGCAGGGAACTGATGCGGCAAATGCCGATGAGCTTATAAAGAAGGCAGATGACGCCCTATACAAAGCAAAAGAGACAGGAAGAAACAAGGTTGTTTCTGCATAGATTCAAATACGGAGGTGTAGAGGTATGAGGGAAAGAGAAAGGGATATCCGCAGAAGGCGGCAGAGAAGGGAAAAGAGACTTAAGGCGCGGATACGGGAGCTTATGACCCATGCAAGCTCAAACCCTCATAAAAAGCCGGCAGTGGTTATAGAAGAAGTAAAAGTGGAAAAAAAGATTATCCACAAAAAACCTGCTGCAAAGGCTTCAAAAAAGGATAAAGAATAGGTGAACCCCTCGCGAGTCATTGGCTTACAAAGAGGCATAAAAATTGGCAGCTGCACGAATAAATTTGTGCCTACAGCAGGCACGGCTTTAACCGTGCCTGACCAAAGGGCAGCCACAGCCCATTTCCGGGGCAAAAAATATCCGGTATTGCTTTTTTCATGCTTCATATTTTTCTTCTGCATTGCAGCCACAGGCGCTGCTCCATTTGGCGCCGGCAATGGCATAGGCTCATATATTGTTGCTACTATTGCCGGCAGAGGCATACAGGGTAATCTTGATGGTTCAATGGAAAGGGCGCAATTCAACTGGCCGGCAGGCATAGCCGTTGATGATAATGGCAATATCTATGTTGCCGATTCCGGCAACAATAGGGTTAGGAAGATAAGCCAGGGCGGCGGAATATTACAGGCCAAACTTTTCCTACCTTGACAACCCATGTTTTTAGGTTAGACTTTTAAACAGAAGTAAGAAGCGGAGATGTTTTTTCACCGATTCACCGATTCTCCGATTCATATTTTGAGGGAGGTCTCTTTGGTAGCTCATGATGTAATAGTTGTAGGGGGAGGGTTGGCAGGTATGAGGGCAGCTATTGAGGCTGCGCGAAACGACGTGAACGTGGCTGTTGTATCTAAAGTTCATCCTATAAGGAGCCATTCCGTTTCTGCCCAGGGAGGGATAAATGCGGCTATTGCCATGAACGATTCATGGAATGCCCATGCCTTTGATACTGTAAAGGGGAGTGATTATCTTGGGGATCAGGATGCGATAGAGATATTGTGCAAAGAGGCGCCTGAGGATATCTTTGAGCTTGACAACATGGGCTGCCTTTTCAGCAGAGATGATAAAGGAAGCATTGCCCAGAGGCCGTTTGGCGGCGCCGCTTTTCCCAGAACATGTTATGCCGCAGACAGGACAGGCCATGCTATTCTTAATACCTTGTATGAGCAGCTCATCAGGCACGGTGTGCCTGTTTATGAAGAGTGGTTTGTCGTTTCACTGGCAGTTGAAAATGGCATATGCCGCGGTTTGATTGCTATTGATATACATACAGGAAAACTTCACAGGTTGCATGTCAAGGCCATAATCCTTGCAACAGGCGGTTATGGAAGGGTATATCAAAATTCTACCAATGCCCTTATAAATACAGGGGACGGCATGGGACTTGCGCTGAACAGCGGCGCAGAGCTGATGGATATGGAATTTGTTCAGTTTCATCCCACAACCCTGAAATCTACCGGCATATTGATTAGTGAAGGGGCAAGGGGCGAAGGCGGCTATCTTCTGAATTCCAAGGGTGAGCGATTTATGAAAAACTACGCTCCCAAGGCTATGGAACTAGCCAGCCGTGATGTTGTATCAAGGGCGGAACAGCATGAGATTGAGGATGGCAGAGGAGTTGACGGATGCCTATTTCTTGATCTACGACATCTTGGCGAGGCTCTGATAAATGAAAGACTTCCACAGATACGACAGCTTGCCATGGATTTTGAAGGCATAGACCCTTTAAAAGAGCTCGTACCCATAAAGCCAGGCGCCCACTATTCAATGGGAGGCATTAAGACAGATATATGGGGCGCCACTAACATAAAAGGCATTTATGCTGCAGGTGAATGTGCCTGCGTGAGTGTTCATGGCGCTAACAGGTTAGGAGGGAATTCTTTATTGGATGCTGTTGTTTTTGGCAGAAGGGCTGGATATGCAGCATCTCATTATGCGAAAGAGGCTGCGCTGGAAGATTTTCCGGAGGCTGCGCTTCAGGATACAGCAAGAGATATTGCAATCATAATGAACAGGACAGGCGGTGAGCAGGTGGCCGCTTTAAGAAATGAGCTTGCTTCGGCCATGACCATGCATGTGGCTGTTTTCAGAGATAAAGGCAGGATGGATAAGGTATTAAATAAGATAAAGGAATTAAAGGAGTTATATAAGAATGTCAATCTGGAAGATAAAGGAAATATTTTTAATACCGAGCTTATATCAATTTTTGAATTAAGTCATTTGCTTACAATAGCAGAATGCATAGTGATTGCTGCTATAAACAGGGAGGAGAGCAGAGGCGCCCATTATCGCCTTGATTTTCCAACGAGAGATGATAAAAACTGGCTGAAGCACGTACTATTGTTTAAAGACGGCGGTGGTATTAAGTTTGGCTATAAGGATGTTGTTATAACCAGGCACAAACCCATGGAAAGGGAATATTAATTAAAATTAATTAAAATATATTTGACTACTTTTTACCATCCATATTATATTAAACATTTAAATTTTTACTTGTAAAAGGAGTTGAAAATGGCCAGAACAGCGACGGCAAATAACAGCGCCGAGCTTCAAAAACTTATTGAAGTAGGCAAGGACAAAGGATTTTTGACTTATGAGGAGATTAATGATGCGCTGCCGCATGAAGGATTTTCTGTTGATGACATGGACAGTCTTCTTGAAACTCTTGGAGAAATGGGCATAGAAGTGGGGGATAGCGCTGAAAAGGCAGCCGCCGCTGAGGAAGTGGTAGAAGAAAAGGTTATGGCAGTTGAAGGCATAGAAGACCCGGTAAGGATTTACATGAAAGAGATGGGCGCTGTCTCTCTCTTGAATAGAGAAGATGAGGTCGTTCTGGCCAAGGATATTGAGGATGGAAGAAATGAGCTTAAAAGGCTTACACTCAGCAGTCAGTTTGCATCCAGAGAGGTGCTTCGGATAGCTGAAAGGATAAAGGAAGACAAGGCCTCCATCAGGGAGCTTATGGAGGAAATTGATGAAACAACCCAGCAGCAATATGATGAAGAGCATAAAGAAGAGATTCTGATTGAGATAGATAAACTTAAGAGGAGGAAAAAGGAAGGCGCATATAAATTATTAAAGGAGTTGAGCCTTAATCCGGCTGTAATCAACAGGATTGCCCATCGTATAATCAAGCTTGAGAAATTTATAGAAAGAGAAGAGAAAAAGAGGGGCGCTAAAAAGACAGAGAGGGCCAAAAAGCGCATAAGATGGATAATGCGAAAGACCGAAATGAACAGGGAAATACTGAGGCAATTGGCCATGGAAATTAAAACGCATGATGTTGTTGTCAGAAGGGCGAAAAAAAGGTTGGTAGAGGCTAATTTAAGGCTTGTGGTGAGTATTGCAAAGAGATATATGAATCTGGGCTTAAAATTTTCCGACCTTGTTCAAGAGGGGAATATCGGGCTTATGAAGGCAGTAGACAAGTTTGACTACAAGAAGGGCTACAAATTTTCAACTTACGCGACATGGTGGATCCGCCAGGCAATAACAAGGGCAATAGCCGACCACGGCAGGACAATCCGAATACCTGTTCACATGATAGAGACCATAAACAGGCTGCTGCAGACATCCCGGCAGCTTCTTAAGGAACTTGGCAGAGAGCCTACCCCTGATGAGATAGCTGACAGGATGACTATTCATGTCTCAAAGGTAAGACGCATCCTCCGTCTTATGAAGCAAACGCTTTCTCTGGAAACTCCAATCGGGGATGATGAGGAAAGTTCATTGGGGGATTTTATTGAAGATGAAAAATCACCTTCTCCTTCAGAGGCTGCAATAGAAAGGGACCTTTCAGACCAAACCCAGCGAGTACTTGCAACCTTAACGCCGCGCGAGGAAAAGGTTTTAAGAATGAGATTCGGTGTGGGAGAAAAACAGGATTATACTCTTGAAGAAGTGGGAAAGGTTTTAGGTGTTACCAGAGAAAGGGTTCGCCAGATAGAGGCCAAGGCCATAAGGAGACTGAGGCATCCTACAAGGGTTAAGTTATTAAAAGGGTTTAGCGAGGAATAGGTCTTATATAGCGCAAATGAGAAGTAAAAAATCAGAAATTGGAAATATAAAATTAAAGACGAGCAAAATTAAAGCATTAGCTTTTTATTTCTGTTTCTATGTCTGTTTTCTACTTATTATAGGAACTGCAATCTGCCGTGCTGAGGGAAAATATACAGGCGGTCCGCATTACTTCAGGGATATCAGAAGCAGCAAGCCGCCGTATGAGCCTATTGAAGTAATAAACTATGAAGAGGCCAATAATCTCTATACATACTACGAAGCATATTTTAATGGCCAAGGAAGAATAATCTCCCTGAAGAAATATGAGAAGGGAATATTAAAGCAGGTGTTAATGTCATCTGATAAGAAATGAACCCATTGTAGCCTTTTTTAACATGATAAATATCCGAGCACCTTATCTTCCACTTCTTTAAATGAACAGCCTATTATTTTAACCTGTTTTATCCTTGATTTTTTGCCCGATGCAATCTCTAACTGGCTTTTTCTTATCTTCAAAATATCGGCAAGAAATTCTATACATGCTGAATTTGCAGCGCCTTCAACCGGAGGCGAGGTTAGTCTTATTTTCAATGCGGTTCCAGCGTGTATGCCTGTAATTTCATTTTTTGAGGCACGAGGCTGGATGTAGAGTCTTAAGAGTATTCTTTCTTTATTATGTGTTAGGAATGGGAGACTATTTTTTGATAAATTTGAGTTTGTCGTCCTGTGCATCTTCTTTTGCCGTTTCTAATGGATGCGTGAATTTTTCTTTGGTCTATTGCCCGCTTTGGTGAAAAACTACCTTTTTTAAAATTGTCATGCCCGAATGCTTCTGTCGGGCATCCATAAGTCATTAAATTTACAAGAACTGGATTCCCGCTAAAAACATGCGGGAATGACATAAAAAGAGTTTTTCAGAGTGTCCTTAAGTGTATTGCCAGCTCGTTTAATGTTTTCACCAAGAATACCTGCAAAAATAATATGACAAGCAAAACAATAATTGGCGAAAGGTCTATGCCGCCCATAAACGGCAGCTTTCTCCTTATTGGATATAGTACCGGTTCTGTGGCCTGATATAGAAATCTCACAATCGGGCTATACGGGTCTGGGTTTACCCATGAGATGAGCGCCCTTATGATAATTATCCACATATAGATAGTTAAGAGATAAGAAAAAATAACAGATAAGGCCTCTATGAGATTTGCAAATATAAACAACTGTACCTCCTCTGCGAGCTAATTGGTTAATTAGATATTAGTTAATTAGAAAAACCAATTCTCTAATTCACCAATTAACTATTTCCCCGACAATTCCTTTGACCTCTTTGTCGCAGCTTCGACCGCCTTTATCATTGTTGCCCTGAGGCAGCCCTCTTCAAGTTTTTCAAGACCGGCAATGGTTGTGCCTCCTGGAGAAGTTACCATATCCTTTAATTCGCCAAAATGCTTGCCGCTTTTCATTGCCAGCTTAGCAGCTCCGAGAACAGTCTGTATTGCAAGCAGATTTGCAGTCTTTCTTGAAAGACCTACACTTACCCCTGCATCGGATAGCGCCTCAAGGATTAAGAAGACATATGCAGGCCCGCTTCCGCTCAAACCTGTAACAGCATCCATCAGTTCTTCATTTTCAATGACCACTACCTTGCCAACTGTCTCAAATATCTGGACAGCAAGAGTTTTGTTATCTTCTGAAACACCAGGAGCAGAATATATCCCTATTGCGCCTTCACATATAAGGGCAGGTGTGTTTGGCATAACCCTTATAATAGGCGGCACAGGATGCGGGATATATTCAAGCAAAAAGTTCATTGATACCCCTGCTGCAATAGTGATGAGAAGTTTATCTTTTGTTATATCATCTCCTATCTCTTTAACAGCATCTTTTATATCATTTGATTTAACTGCAAAGATAATTACATCAGCGTCCTTGACCAACTCAAAACTTTTGGTAAAGACCTTTATCCCATATTTCTCTGTAATATATGAAAGCCTTTCCTTTATTTTGTCAGAGGCAAGTATCTGTCCAGGGGTAATCTTTTTGGATGCAAGAAGTCCCCGTATAAGCGCCTCTCCCATATTGCCTGCACCTATGAAACCTATTGTTTTGTTTGTCAGCATAATTTCCTCCCATACTGATTTTTATGCAGGGCTAAACCCCGCACTTTATACAAGTGCGGGGGTAAAACCCTCTCATTATATCGGAGATTAAATTTTAAAATTAAATCTTTTTTATTTTTCCCTCTCCCCGAATATCGCTGTCCCAACCCTTATGATTGTTGCACCTTCTTCAATGGCAACTTCAAAATCATGGGACATGCCCATGGAGAGATCTTTCATAATAACATTAGGAAGATTTTCACGCCGTATCTTTTCTGCCAATCTTCTCAATTCGGTAAAATAAGGCCGCGACATTTCAGGATGTTCAAAATATGGCGGAATGGTCATGAGCCCTTTCAGCGAAAGATTATCGAGTTTAGCAATCTCACGGGATAGACCCAATGCCTCATTTTCGGTAACCCCGCCCTTTGTCTTCTCTTTTGACAGGTTTACCTGAATCAGGACATCCAGTTTTTTCTCTGCCCTTTTATTTAATTCCTTTGCCAGACCGATAGAGTCAATGGTCTCTATCATGTCAAATAATTTAACAGCATCCTTTGCCTTATTCTTTTGCAAATGGCCTATAAAATGCCAGATGACATCCTTTCCTCCCCGTATATTCTCAATCTTTTTCTTTGCCTCCTGAACATAGTTCTCTCCCATAGTCTTAATCCCTGCCTTTACAACCTCTTGTATCCTTTTTATGTCAATCGTCTTTACAGCCGCTACAAGGGTTATCTCTCTGGGTTCCCTGCCAACATGTCTGGTAGCCCTTTCTATCCTTTCCCTGACCATTGCTATATTTTTAGGAATTATTGACGGCATGATGCACCCTTTCGTTAACTCAGAAAATGCAAATGCATTTTCTGACAAACGCAATCTTTGGCCTGCCTGTGTGTTGCACGCAGACAGGCCAAATACTGTAGTTGCCGATTCATCGGCGTATTTTTGTAACCCAAGGCTTTAGTCTTGAAAAAAGGATTGAGTTGCAAGCGCCGACGAATCGTCAGATTACTAAACTTTGTTTATAATTCCAATTTTTTCCAACGTCTCTTTTAATTCTTCCATGGGCAGACCAACCACATTGGTATATGAGCCTTCTATCTTTTCAATCATAAAATTACCAACACCCTGCGCAGCATACGCCCCAGCCTTGTCAAGAGATTCGCCTGTTTTAAGATAATCGTCAATTTCCTTGTCTGTAAGATTTTTTATCTTCACCTTGCTTTTTACTGCCTTTTTTATGGTCTTACCTGTAGAGGCATTCAAAAGGCAGAATGCTGTTACAACTGCGTGATATCTGCCGCTCAAGAGATTCAGCATCTCTCTGGCCTCTTTTATGCCGGACGGCTTGCCTAAAATACGGTTATCAATAAATACTACTGTATCTGCCCCGATTATCCAACTGTTTTTCACATTTTTTGCAGCACATTTTGCCTTTTCCTCCGCAAGTCTTAGGCAATGTTCTTCCGGGGTTTCCCCATTCTTAATATTTTCATCTATATTGCTGAGGTATATATCAAACGGTAAACCAATTTCTTCAAGGAGCGCTTTTCTCCTGGGAGATGATGAGGCAAGAGTAATTCTCTTTTTATTCCACACGGTTAGCTTTTTTGCTTCAGTCATTTATAACACATTTTAAAGCGACTATCAAAGAGAATATTGGCATTAATAATTTTGTTGGGAAGTCTCCAATAATAATATTGTGGCGCAATGTAAGTATAAGGCGTATTAATTGCCTGAACTTTCTAATGAAATGAAATTTTCAGCATGCAGCCCAAAAAAATGCAGCCAGCTCATTTCCCATACTGCCCCAAGGAAAAGGAGGGTTGCCGTGACGATAAATAGCATGGCAGCATCTTTTGCTGCGGCCTTAAATGCCTCAAGCCTTGTTTCCTTGCCTTTCCATGTCGGATTCAGCAATGAAAGACCTATATTTATACCGGCGGCCGATGAGAAGACATAACCGCCAAATTCCAGAATGAAAGTGCCGTAGAAAATCACAGAGTGCAGTGGTGTTGGCGTTGTTCCATAAAATATTACGCCTATAGTCCATGCCCTGAAAACCGCAATGATGTATGGAAGAAAAAAAATAATGCCAGGGGCTGTAGTTGATAACAAGGCGCCAAATATAAGATTAAATAAAAAGGTATACCCTATCTTTAATGACAGATATGGCGCAAGCGGGTCTGAAAGAGGTTTAAGATAACCCATTTCAGGCAGCTGTTTTAAAAACTCCTTTTTTAACTCTACGGCGACTGGAATGCCATTGGCTATCATCCATTGACCAAAAAACAGAAAAACTATATTTGTAATAATGAGAAAAGTAATTAGTGTCTTGAGTTCTTTTGTTTTTTGCCATGCATTAGCATACGCATCTTTTATCTTTGTCATGTTCATTTCTTCTTTCTCCTCCTAAATCCTTTCATATGACCATACCTTTCCGCCGTCTGCTGTTTTCTCAACCCGTTTCACCAGCCTCTTTTTATGCAGGTTCAAAAGCCGCATCCCGCTTGCATTCGGTTCAAGTCTCATTTTATAAGAAAGTTCTTTTGCTGTGATTTTACCTTTTTTCAGTATGAGTTCCAAAGTATCCGAGAGATATTTATTCAGGCTGCCGATGACAACCCCCTTAGTCCCCCTTAACAAAGGGGGATTTAAAGGGGGTTGTCTCCTCATCCGGCCCATAACCGCAAGTTCTTTCCGCTCCAATGCCACTTCGATATTTTCCTTCTGGTTTTCGCTCAGGCCGGTAAGGACGATATGCCTGTCGCCGTATTCTCCGCTTAAAAGCCTTGATATGAGCTTTGCCGCAATCTCATCTGCGCACGAATAGTCAACTATCCCTATCTTTGAAAAGTCCAGAGCAATCACAGTCCCGTCATCTTCTTTTTCAATATCCCGTTCTATCCGTTCTCTGATAGCCTGTCCTGTCGGCCTTGTAACAAGGTCGGATGAGCCGTTGCCAAGCTCTTCTTTTAAAAGGGTGTAAAGGTTGTAAGTAATAGCCATCGTCAGTCAATCACCGCGCTATAGTCTACAACAATTCCGTCTTTGACCTTTTTGTAATATACGATCTTGACCGGGATGTCCTCTCTAAGAGACATTTTAACTTGATAGGTTTCAGGTTTTATAGAAACAGGAATGTCCCCAATATAGCCATCTATTCCACCTGATTCCTCAGAGGGATTTGCAAGACGGTACGATACGCCTTTCTTCTCAGCGCCCTTTTTTAATACGGCCTCCTGAAACTTCAAACCTATGAATGTCTTTATTATAACCAGATCATGCACCCAGCGGCGCACCATATCCTCATCAATCTTGTTCATTACACCTTTAAAGTTCTCCACCATGCCAACAACCTTGTCGGTTGCATTTCTAATGGCGTTGGGGTGTCCTTTTATATACCATTCTTCCCATTCCGGCATCGTCTTGCCTGTAAACTCCTGTATCAAATCGCTTAACTGTCCTACGACCTTTGGCCGTGTCCCCTGTGCATTCTGGTTCGCAAGATTAATGATCTGGGTCGTGTATTTTGGGAAGTCAGGAGTGTCGATATTCAGCAATGCCTTTATTTCTTCATTCTTAAGCTTAATCCTCATGCGACTTCCCTTCCCTGGCTAATTCCCAAGTTTAGAAATTTAGCCTTGTATTTGTAGTCGAAAGACGTATCAACATTTGCATAACCAGTCTTGATGAGATGAGCATTGATGAAGGTCTTATTTTTTAAATAGAGATAGCACAGCAAATTATTGGCATTATCATATTTCACCTGGTCAAACTTCATAAAGACCTTCTGCCCTCGGACCTTATTTTGCAGGAAATCCTTTGCCTTGCCATTCATCTTCACATTCTCCTTGACCCCAAGCAGTCGCACCTTTAAGCCGTTATCAAGAATCACCAATTCAGGACTTATAATCTCTTTGACAGAATGGTAAGTCTCCCTCTTTTGATCTTCTGAACTATCTATCTTTGAACCGAACTTCAATTTTTTAGGGTCAACCTTTTTGTCAAACCTGACAGGGTCTTTAAATATATAAGGTAACTTATTGATAGCGGCCTTAAAATCAGTTGTTGCCTTACCCTGAATTATGGCTTCCATATTAGACCCGGATTTGTCAGTGCCAACCTTTTCCTTTATTATCGGCAGGAAATCAGCGTTGATCTCGTATCCGATCGAATTTCTGTTCAGGTTCTGCGCAGCGAGGCTGGTAGTCCCGCTTCCTAAAAATGGATCAAGGACGGAATCGCCAACAAAGCTGAACATCTTAATCAACCGCTTTGGCAGCTCTTCCGGGAACATGGCAAGGTGCTTGTCCTGCCTCTCACCCGCGAAATTCCAGTGGCCGTAAAAATACTCGTTCCATTCTTCCGTTGTCATCTTCGATTTTTCCTTGATATCCCTGCTTACCTTTGGCGCATAGCCCAACTTCTTAAATATCAAGATGAACTCGTAATCAAGCTTTATGATACCGTTGCGGGGATATGGAAAAGACCCCATTATCGAGGCCCCGCCGGTTGTGTTGCATGTAGTGACCTTCTGCCAGATAATAGCCCCCATATAATCAAATCCTATGGTTTCACAAAACTTGATTATCTCTTCTCTGATGGGGATAATCTTGTAGCGGCCATAATAAACAGACCTGGCAAACTGGTCTCCTATGTTTACACACAAGCGGCAGCCGTTGTGCAAGACCCGGTAACATTCACTCCAGACAAGATTGAGGTTATTTATGTAATCCTCATAGCTGTCGTTAAATCCAATCTGGTTGCCACTCCCATAGTCCTTTAACTGCCAGTAGGGGGGAGATGTAATAACAAGGTGAACGCTTTCGTCCTTAAGTTCTCTCATACTGCGGCTGTCGCCGAGGATGGTGGTTGTTTTGAGATTCATATTTTTTACCTTTCTTTATTCTCTATGATTCCGTGGGGATATTTTGGGAATGCCCATAATTCATCCATTGCATTTTATGCGGCTCGAATTTCGTACCCTGCTCAGAAAATCTTCTTTTTCAATATCCCGCTCAATCCGTTTTCTGATAACCTGTCCTGATGGCCTTGTATTGGAGCCGTTCTTGAGTTCTTCTTTAAGGAGTTTATAGAGGTCGTATTTAATCATTTCAATTCCCATAACCAGAGTGCGCTTTTAGGTAAAAATCAATGCAATTGTTTCTTTTCCACCACTGCTATCTCTGGAAACTCTGCTCCGAATCCATTTTCTATATCTCTAAGCTCAGTATAAAATTTCTGAATCTCTGGCAGGTGTTCCAGCAACAAACCGTCCAAAGCCTTTTTGCATTTACTGATTGCCATTATCACTACAGAAGCGGTCTTACGGCTATCTTCCATCTCTATCTCTTTCAATTCTAAGTCGTCTTCCTCCATTGCTTCATATTTTCCAGATAAGCACCGGTAGAGCTTTGCAGACAACAGCCCGGCATACCAACAGAGGTCATGGATAGCTTTTTGGGTTTCTTCCGAGAATGCTCTATCCTCCAGCTCCTTTGCAAAATTCATCACATCTATGGCAAACCTTTTTGATTTTTCAACCAATGTAAATTCATATTCCCTTACTGTTTCTTCCTTAACAGAATTTAAATCCACCCCTCTCTCCTCAGCCATCTTTTTGACCATCTCCAATGTCTCTTCCAAAGATTCCTTCACGGCGTCCATCGAGTCAAAATCTCTCCCCTCTGCAACAGCCCTCATCTCCTGCTCCCTTCCCTTTAAGGCCACAGGACATTCTAATAGATGCTCACAATCCTCACATCTGTAATCGCAATAGTTCCAGTAAGTCATTTTGAGTCCTCAAGTATGCGCGTAAAAACCTGCTTATACCTATCTTCAGTCCATTTCCACATCAGAAACATCGTAATGGTTTGGTTTATTTATCTCATTAACAGGCTGCGGAAAAACCATATTAAAACACAACATTTCGTATGATAGACAAAACTTTTGATCCTGCAGCATGTTTTAACAATAACATCTCGCGCATTGAAAGCCCTGACGGAGGGTCTTTTCATGCCCCTTATAATGCTGTTTCCGCTTCTTCTTCATACCACCGCCTCTATGGGCAGCAGTCTAACCATTCTGAGGAGGTTATAAGCGCTGCCTACAAACCACGCCGCCAGTTGAGTTTTGTCTCTTCCTTTGTATCGGGTCTTTCGCAGTCCTCCTATTGTCTTCATCCAACCGAATATCTCTTCAACCCTTTTTCTGATACGTTGACTTATTGTGTAACCGGCATGACGGGTAGTCCTGCAATCTATGGTAGAGCCGCCCTTTCTCTTAATGTTGGCCGCTACATGGGGAGTTATATGCCTGTGTCTAAGATTTGCAACAAAATCTTTGGTATCGTATCCCTTATCTCCGCCAAGGGTCTTGGGTTTTATGCCCTTTCTCGCCTGTCGTTTCAGCATGTCTTCGCAGGCTTCCCTTTCAGAAGATCCGTTGGCAGGTGCAACCCTGATATCTACAAGAAGGCCGTTGCGATTCTCCATAAGGGCATGGGCGCCGTAAGAAAGTTTGGCTTCCTTGCCCTTGCTTTTTCGCATAAGGAGACTCTCCGGGTCAGTGGCCACTTGATGTGTAGAGTTGCTTCTTTTCTCTCCATGAAAATCCACTGTGGGATTACCAGGGTCAAAATCGGCAGGACGGTTGGATGGGGGTTCGTCTCTATGACGGAAACTCTTAAGGCTTGCCCACGCATCTATGATGGTGCCGTCAACAGTAAAGTGGTCATCGCTCATAAGTCCGAAAGACCTTGCCTGTTTGACAATAGCGTCAAAAAAGATACAACCAACCTCATGCTCTATAAGCCTTTCACGATTTTTGGTAAATACCGTTGCGTCAAAACTATCTTCAATGGTGTTCATGTCAAGAAACCAACGAAAGAGCAGGTTGTAATCCAGCTGCTCGCAAAACTGCCTCTCGCTCCTTACGGAATAAAGGGCTATAAGGAGCATACTCTTGAGCATCCTTTCAGGAGGGATGGATGGACGACCTGTAGAGGAATACATCTTATCAAATACTGGAGAAAGTCTATGAAGCTCTTTATCTGCCATAGCTTTAATGCGCCGCAGCGGATGGTCTTGCGGAACTCTTTGTTCCGGAGATATTATGGAAAGCATGGTTGCTTGCCCTTGACAGATATTTTTCCTGTCAAGGGCTTGTCTTTCATGGGTTCCTCTCATATGTTAAACCTCCAAGTTCTAAATTTAGGGTATATTAACATATGAGGTTTTTGTTTTAAATATGTAAATGAGAGTTTTTCAGCAAACTGATAGACTTGTAGCCGTAATCATGGGCTATTTCACCAAAGGCTCTTTGGGCTTCCTTAACCCAAAAAATGCATTTGCATTTTTTGGCAAACGCAATCTTTGGCCAAGGTCTGCGTCCGGACACCCATTGCAGCGCAATGGGTCGGGCTGTCCAAATACTCACATACTTAAAACAGTATGCTCCGTTTTGTCCAGCCAGCTTTTCCTTGCCCTTGACAAATTATGTATTTTGTTGAAGCAAAACACAAAACTCATTTGTCAAAGGCAAAGGAGTTAATTTGTCAAGGGCTTGTCTTTGGCTCAAATCTTGCGTTTGTCCCGAAAAATAAAAACCAAATACATTTTTCGGGTTAAGAGAGTTGAAATAGTTGACCTCGCTTGGTGCGCCTTTGTCTACAACTACGACAAGATATTTGGCTATGCACAGTTGAGATAATTGGTAAGCTGTGGTTTCAATATTTTTATCAGCACACTTCTTGTTCATCCATCCCCCTTTTTCCTCTTTCAGAAGCTTATTTCCATAAAATAGCGATTAAAACCTCGCTATTTTACATCTTCCACCCTTGACAAATTATAATTTGTCAAGGGTCCACTTGCAATCGCTTCGCAGCAAGTGGAGCCAGCCGATTTGCCTGCCATACTTTGTTATCGGCGCATTTTTGCTCCTCACCGTATTGGTGATATACGGCTCGTCGCAAATAACACACCCCTTTAGTCCCCTCTCAATAGGGGATTTAGGGGTGTGTTGTCTAACAGGCTACTTGTCCTTGACAGGTGAAACGTCTGTCAAGGACTTGCCCTTGACTAAACTAAAGTTTTGTCAAGGGCTTGCAGGTTTCCCCAAAAACCAAGGTCTATTTTTGGGTCTTTATCATCATATGCGCCCTCACCAGCCGAGCCTCTTCGTAAGTTATCCTCCCGTTCCCGGCCTCAACAACAGGTTTCAGGCTCCACTGTTTCAGCGTGGAAAACAACTCCTCTATCTCGCGCCTCTTTGCAGGCTCTACCAGACGGTCTATGTCAATATCGCGGCCGCTCTGAATGAGCTTCTCTATGTGGCCTGCAATAGTTGACGAAGTGAGACTGCGCTGCCGGGCAATCACATCCATAGACAACCCTTTTTGTAAAAGCAGGTATGTTTCCTCGACCGTTTCCCCTGTCTTTTCTTGGCCATGACTGCCTGTGCGCGCGTGAGCCCGCCCATGCGGCGCCGCGTCCGGGATCGGAATGCCGGGATTTTCAGACAGGTACCGCATGGTCTCTTGAACAAAGGCATCGCCGTACCGTTCAAGCTTGACATTTCCTACGCCGCTGATCCTTCTCATATCCTGCAGCGCGGCAGGATAATATCTGCACATCTCATGCAGTGTTTTATCGGAGAACACGACAAAGGGAGGCACTCCCTCATCATCGGCAATCCTCTTCCTGAGTATCCGCAACTTTTCAAAAAGCGCTTGGTCATACTCTTCAAAACCATCTCTTTTTGCCCGTTCCCTTTCTTTTGTCTCTTCCCTCTTTATGGCCGCAATCTGCTCTTTGCCATACAGGATATTTGAACCCTTCTGTGTCAGCTTTAATACCGGATATGGACTCCCCTCCTGTTTGATAGCATCCTGTGCAAGGAGTTCGTCAACAATAAACTGCCAGTGGTTTTTGTCCTTATCTTTTCCACTGCCGTAGGTCTTTATCTTGTCATGCTCAAGTGAGCGAATCCGTTTTGTGTCAGCGCCGATTACAATGTCAATGATGTGTCCAATACCGAACCTCTGCCCTGTCCTTGACATGGCAGACATTACTATCTGCGCATCTCTCGTAATGTCAAACCGTTCAACAGCGCCTAAACATATATCGCAGTTGCCGCAGTTGTCAGCAGGATAGACCTCCCCGAAATAGCCCAGAAGCTGCCTTCGCCTGCACACATTGTGAGATGCAAACCTTATAACTTGATTCAGCTTTTCAAGGGAGATGGAACGTTCCGCGTCATTGGTTATCTGGTCAATGAAATAACGTATCTTGGGGATATCACCCCTGCTGAAAAAGAGGAGGCAGCGGGCAGGCTCTCCGTCGCGGCCTGCGCGGCCTGTCTCCTGATAATATGCCTCTATATTTTTGGGAAGGTCTGCGTGGATGACAAACCTCACATTGGATTTGTCAATGCCCATGCCAAAGGCGATGGTCGCCACAATCACCGCTGCCTCGTCACGGTTGAACGTATCCTGGTTTTTATCCCTCACATCAGCCGGCAGTCCTGCATGATAGGGAATGGCGCTGATTCCGTTGGATGTCAGGAAAAGAGATGTTTCCATAACCGAATCTCTGGTGGTGCGGTAAATAATCCCGGACTCGTCAGGATGAGCCCTGAGGAATTCCAATATCTGCGATTCCCAGCGGGATTTTCTTTCTACCTGATAAAGGAGATTCGGCCGGTTGAATGAGGCGCGGACAACAAAAGGCTTTCTGAGGCCAATCTTTCTGCATATATCTTCCTGGACTTTGAAGGTTGCTGTTGCAGTAAAGGCGGCTATGGGCGCATTGGGGAACATTTTTGGAATAACAGAGAGGCTCAGATAATCATGCCGGAAGTCATGCCCCCATTCGGATATGCAGTGCGCCTCGTCTATGGCAAAAAGAGAGATGGGAATGTCTTTCAGTATATCCATGAAATTCGGCATGGCAAAACGTTCAGGCGCTATGTAGAGCAGTTCTATCTTATTGCCCTTCAACATTCGGTAAAGGTCAGACACCTCCTGATCATTCAGCGAACTATTCATATAAGCCGCGGCTATTCCGTTTGTCCGCGCAGCGTCAACCTGGTCTTTCATCAGGGAGATAAGCGGGCTGATGACAACGGCGGCGCCGCGCATTATCTTTGCCGGAAGCTGATAGCAGAGCGACTTTCCGCCGCCTGTGGGCATTACGGCAAAAACATCCTGCTTATTCAGAATGCCCTTGATTATCTGCTCCTGATTCGGACGGAAGGCGTCAAAACCAAACACGGTTTTGAGGGTATCTTTTATTGCAAACCCATTATCCATTTGTATTTCTATGGTTCCTCCCGGTGGGACAGTCCCAGATAGCTTTGTCCCCGAAGGTTTTAATCGGGGATTCAATCGGGGGCTGTCTGTCATGGAGGCGCGCACGGCCGTGCACGCCTACGGTCATTACAGTTTATATCAAAACACCGTTATGGAAACAATGCCGCATAACATCAAAATGCTTCCCAGCAATCTTTCCATTATATATACTTCCTTAAACACAATCCATCCGTAAAACACACTGAATATAAGGCTTGTCCTTTTTATAGAGATTACATAGGCGACATCGGCCATGCTTATAGCAAGGAAATGGGATAAAATCATTATGGCTGTGAATATGCCTATAATCAAAAAAGTTGCCGGTCTTGACACCACCCCATGTAAAGTTCCCTTAACACCCACAACTATTGATAACGCAATAGTCAGAAGTAATGGATAAAAAAAGCCGAAGAATATCGGGCTTGAGTGCTGGACAGCTATTTTGCCAATTGTTGATGTGATGCCGTATATAACTGCAACAATAACCATAAGTAAAGAACCCTTTTCCTGTGCAATCGCTTTTATGGGACCTAAAAATCCTTGGCTACTGGCCTTTGCGTTTAACAGATATGCGCCGATGGTAATAAAGAAGATACCGACAAACCCTGATTTGTCAGGCCATTCACCAAGCAGAAAAAAGGCTATGACAATTATAAATACAGGGCTGAGCGCCATAAATGGTATGGTAAGCGACAGAGGCGACAGCTTTATTGCCTTTACATAAAGGATGAGCGCAGTAATCTCCAGCGGCAAAAGGACGATAACAGAGAGCCAGAATGTCTTATCCAGATGCGGAATAGGGATGAAAAAGAATGACAGCGCGATAAAAGGAAGCGCATAGCCTTCCCTCACCCATGCAATGACATATTCATCGCTTTTTATCATTGCCCTTTTGCTTAAGGCATCTGCAGTTGATAATGAAAGTGCGGTAATTAAGGCAAAGATTACCCATAGCATAAGATTCATTCTATTTGTTTTATATCATTAGCTCAAGCGAATTATTTCCCATATGGTTTTGAATAGATTGACACCTGACAGCCATTGTCATAGAATTTTCATATGTATGATAATGGGCTAATTATATTAGAAAATCCTTCGCTTGAAAGTTCCTGTTTATTAACAGGCAGTAGTTTTCAAAACCTTCTTTTATGGAAGCCGAGGCTTGGCGAAGCCGTTACCATTTGCAATGCGGATAATAAATTTTTCAGGGCACGGATTGCAAAACTTGAATGTGATATGGCAGAAATGAAGGTTTTTGAAGGGCTTAACCAATCGGTTGAATCCAATTTGAACATAACACTTGCTCAAGCCATTCCTGAAAAGGAGAGGATGGAGCTTATAATTCAAAAGACAACAGAACTCGGAGTTTGCTCCATTATCCCTTTTCAGTCAAAGAAATCTACAAGTTTGGAAGTGAGAGAGGCTAAGCAAAAGAAGTCTCATAAATGGGGCGAAATTGCCTTAAAGGCTGCAAAGCAGTCAAGACGTGCAACCATTCCACAGATTCAGCCGCATTGCAGTTTTGCCGATGCGGTTAAAATGGCATCAAACCACGAACTCAAGCTGCTCTTATGGGAAAACGAGAAGGCAAATCTTCTCAAGGAAAAGATTCGTGCTGTTAAAGGGCTTGGAGTTAAGAATGTTTCAGTGATGATTGGGCCAGAGGGCGGTTTTGAACGGGCTGAGATAGAAGAGGCAAAAGAGGCTGGTTTTATATCTGTAGGTTTAGGGGCAAGAGTTTTAAGGACTGAGACTGCAGCAATAACCATGATTGGGCTGATTCAGTATGAACTGGGAAATCTTGGATAGACATTATGAAAATAGCAGTGATGTCAGATACACACGGGAATGTTGATTTGGCCGTAAATGCCATAAGGCAGCTAGGAAGGATTGATAAGCTCATTCACTTGGGAGACCATTATAAAGATGCTATGGAAATAGGGAAGAAGACCAAAATTCCTGTTGACGCCGTTGCCGGCAATACAGATGTGGATTTATATCCCTCAGTGCTGAGAGAAAAGATAATAGAGTTGAGAGGGACAAGAATATTAATTATGCACGGAGATATGTATAAGGTAAAACAAGGGCTTAATTATCTGCTTGCAAAGGCTGTAAGTGAAGATGTTCAGATAGCCCTTTTTGGACATACACATTTTCCCATGAAACAACGTATAGGGAAAATACTCTTTTTAAATCCCGGCTGCATTCTTACCGATAATAGCAATAATAGCTGTGCTACTCTTACGTGGGTAAGAGATAAAGTTGAAGGCAAACTTATTCCACTCGATGCACGTTGAAAAACAGTCATATGCTGTATTGGCTTAAATAATACGTGGATCTGCCTGTATTTCTCCTTGCTTGCAGGTTTACCTTTTAACTGCTATCCTTGTTTTAGATATTTAAACCCTGAAGCTGATAATTTTAAAAAGGAGAAATCTATGCCGGTAATAGACCCGATATGCGGCATGACAGTTGAAGAGTCAAAGGCCGCCGCAACTTATAATCATAAAGGCAAGACTTATTATTTCTGCAATATCAGATGCAAGGAGAGGTTTGAAAAAGACCCGGAAGCAGCTTTAAAGAAAGAGTCAGGGAGTCAGAGAGTCAAAGAGTCAACAGAAGGTATGGCAAAGGACCTCATCTGCGGAATGGTTGTTGCAAAGGATCACTCGTTAAAGACAGAGATGGGAGGCAGGACATATTATTTTTGCAGCGATAGCTGTCTGCATACATTCGTATCTCCTGAGCGGGAATTAAAGAATTTGAAGCGCAGGGTAAGTGTTGCAATAACAGGCGTGATACTTCTTGCCATACTGCGGGCGGGGGTCTATATAGGCCTTGCAGCCGGGGCTGTAACAGTTACATGGGTGCCCATACCAAGCCTTCCATTTTTTACCTGGGGCGTCTGGCTTTTTATCCTTGTGACGCCGATTCAATTTATAGGCGGCTGGACATTTTATGTAGGCGCATATCGCGCAATAAAAACCAGAATGATAAATATGGATTTTTTGATAGCAATGGGGACACTTGTTGCATATTTTTACTCAACTATTGTTACATTCATACCTGATATACTGCCTGTTCTAGTAGCAGAGAGGGATGTGTATTTTGAGGTGTCTGCTGTTATAATTGCATTTGTGCTTTTGGGCAAATATATGGAGGAGATAATAAAAAAGAGGAGTTCTGCTGCTGTGAGAAAACTTCTTGATTTAAAACCGCAGACTGCAAGGGTGATAAAAGACAGGGGTCAGGGGACAGAGGACAGGGGGCGAGGGGAAGAAATAGAAATACCGGCAGATATGGTTCAAAAGGGAGATATTGTTGTTGTAAGGCCAGGAGAAAAAATACCAACAGATGGTGTGATTATTGATGGCCAATCAAGCATTGATGAAAAGATGATTACCGGTGAGTCAATGCCTGTTGAGAAAAGGAATGGCGATAAGGTCATTGGCGCCACAATAAATAAAACAGGTATGTTTAAATTCAAGGCAACAATGGTCGGCGCAGATACCACATTGAATCAGATTATAAAGATGGTAGAAGAAGCTCAGGCCTCAACCGCGCCTATACAAAGGATTGCCGATAAGGCAACAGGATATTTTGTCTATGGTGTTGTGACGGTTGCAATTCTGTCTTTTGCAGGCTGGACATTGGCAGGCAATATTCCTTTAGCAATCCTCTCTTCAGTTGCTGTGCTTATCATATCATGTCCTTGTGCTCTGGGGGTTGCAACACCGGCAGCGCTTATGGTTGGCGTTGGGAAAGGGGCAGAGGCCGGAATTTTGATAAGGGGAGGGGAGTATCTTGAAAGGGCAGAAAAATTAACAACAGTTGTGTTTGACAAGACAGGGACTTTGACAAAGGGCGAGCCGGTAGTAACGGATATACTACCAGTCAGGAGTCAGGAGTCAGGAGTCAGGAGTGAAGATGAGATTCTAAAACTTGCTGCGATTGCTGAGAAAGGTTCTGAGCATCCGCTATCTGAGGCTGTTATTAAGATGGCAAAGATGAAAGGGATTGAGATACTGGATGCAGAGGGATTTGAGGCTATACCGGGGCATGGGGTTAAAACAAGATTCAAGGTTCAAGATTCAAGATTCAATGAGATTTTATTTGGAAACAGGAAACTCATGAAGGATTTTAATATTGATACTTCCGATATTGAAGAAAATTTGAAGTCATTGGAAGAACAGGGCAAAACAGCGATGATACTTGCGATAAAGGAGCCGGGAACGCCGTTTACCGTTTACGGCATGATTGCTGTTGCTGATACCTTAAAGAATAATGCAAGAGAGGCTGTAGAAAAACTGAAACAGGAAAATGTTTATGTGATAATGCTTACTGGTGATAATGAAAGGACTGCACATGCGATTGCAAAACAGGTTGGCATAGAAAAAGTTATTGCAAATGTGCTTCCTGGCGAGAAGGCAAACGCAATAAAAAAGCTTCAGGCAGAGGGGAGGGTGGTTGCAATGGTTGGCGATGGCATAAATGACGCGCCAGCCCTTGCACAGGCAGATATCGGCATAGCAATTGGCAGCGGAAGCGATGTGGCAAAAGAGACAGGAGGGATAATACTTGTTAAAGATGATATAAGAGATGTAGTATCTGGCATAAAGCTTTCAAAGGCAACAATGAAAAAGGTGAAGCAGAATCTTTTCTGGGCGTTCTTTTATAATTCTATTGCAATACCTATTGCCGCATTTGGCTTATTGAACCCGATTATTGCAGCAGCAGCGATGGCATTATCTTCTTTATCGGTTGTGAGCAACTCGGCATTACTGAAGAGAGTGAGATTAGAGTCATAAGAATTTAGAATGGACAGGGGGTGTCTTTAAAAATTTTTTTAAGCAGCTTGCTTGTTTTTGTTTCTGGGATATTTAACCTTGTATTGCTCCACAATGTTTTGAGGTTATTTATATCGTCAACATCATACCAAATCGGCAGAATATCTGATTTCAAGCCGGCCTTTTGGGCTTTCTCTATGGTTTTCTCAAAAACCATATTTGTACTCCACGGAATATCCTTAAATATTTGCCTGCAATCTTTTGACATGGCAATTAGATAATACCCGCCGTCCTCAGCAGGGCCTATGACAAGATTTACTATTCCTATTAGCATGGCAAAGGATTTTTTAATGAACTCAACCGGCAGGTCTGGGCTGTCGGTGCCTATTATTGCCACCTTGTTATAACCTTTGAGAAAAAGCAGGGAAAAAATATTTTCGAGTCGTTCGCCGAGGTCTTTACCTTTTTGCGGAGTTACCAATATGCCGGATGGTAATATCCTTTTTACTTTTTTGGCCAGTCTTTGGGGAGTGCATGCCGCAATTATATCAACATCCGTCAATTTACTGATACTACTAAAAATATCTTCTATAAAACACTGATAAAGCCTTGCTGCATCTTCTGCCTTAAGCGGTGGCACAAGTCTAGTCTTTACCCGGCCAGCAACAGGCGCCTTTAGCATCACAACAAGGGCATTGGAAGATTTTTTTGAGGTAACTTGCATAGGTTAAGGGCTGGCATAGAAACAATTGGTTGAACAAGGATATTAGCTTAACAAACAGATTAAAAAACGCAAACTAAAAAACCTGTCATGACAAAATAAAAATCTCATGGTTGCAGCAAGCCCTTTTCATAAGATTTGTAGTAGTTCAGCAATTTTTAGTCCCCCTCTGTAAAGCCAAAGGCATAGTCTATATAGTATTTATTATGAGCGCCATATTTTAGGTATTTTTCACAATCTTAAAAAAATTCTAAAAAAACCTGTTAGCTAAAAATCAAAACCGCACTCAAAAACAGACGATTTTGTGCGGTTTTGATTTTTAGATGAGATGTTATAGAATTATATTGACTCGCATGTAATAGCTGTGTATAACTATGCATAATGCGCGCTAAATTGGCTGATAAGCATGGTAATATAAGCATTAGCAGACTGCTAAAGTCCCATATTGTCATTGCGAGGAGCGGTTTTTGCGGCGAAGCAATCAGTTAAACCAATCAAGGCTGAGCAGTAACCAAAGATAAATGTCCATTTTGGAGTAAGATTGGCTGCCCTTTTAATTTTGCCCGGAGAGGTTAAGAAGGGGATTAGAAATGAAAACTTATATTATAATCTTTGTGATACCTCCTTGTCAGTTAGTAAGACAAGGAGGTATTTTTTTAGTATAAATCCAGCCAGACCTGAAACAATCTCTTTCAAAAGATTAGAGGGTTTAGGGTCATGATTTTAATGGGGCAATAAATGGGGGCATGGTGAAGAAAAAAAGCATCATAGATGAAAAAGGCATAGAAAGGGCATTGACAAGAATAGCGCACGAGATTATTGAAAAAAACAGAGGCGCTGAAGATATAATCCTCCTTGGTATTCCAACGCGGGGAGTGCATATTGCAAAGAGATTAAGGGATATATTAAAGAGTATAGAAAACATCAACCTGCCGGTTGGCAGCCTTGATGCAACGCTTTACAGAGATGATATAGGAATGAAGCACGACCAGCCGATATTAAAAGAGACAGATATACCTGTTCCAATTGATAATAAAAAGATTATTATTGTTGACGATGTCTTGTTTACCGGAAGGACAATCAGGGCAGCAATGAATGTAATAATGGACTTCGGCAGACCAAGCAGTATTCATCTGGCTGTCTTGATTGACAGGGGGCACAGGGAGCTTCCAATAAGACCTGATTATGTGGGCAAGAATGTGCCGACATCAACACAGGAAACAATCAAGGTTCATTTAAAGGAAACGGATGGTATTGATGAGGTAGTTGTAGGGACAGATAATGAGGCTTAAGAGAAAAGACATATTGACAATTGAAGATCTTGACAGGGATGAGATAGGACTTATTTTGTCTACTGCCGAATCTTTCAAAGAGGTGTCTGACAGGGAAATAAAAAAGGTCCCTACTCTCAGGGGCAGGACTATCATAAATCTGTTTTACGAAGCATCCACAAGGACAAGAACGTCATTTGAGATTGCAGCAAAGAGGATGAGCGCTGATGCAATAAATATATCTGCGTCGTCAAGCAGTGTTGTGAAAGGCGAGACATTAAAGGATACTGCAAAGAACCTTGAAGCGATGAATCCCGATTGTATTGTTTTGAGGCATCCTTCAAGCGGCACGCCTCAAATCTTATCAAGGCTTCTTAGATGTTCTGTTATAAACGCAGGCGACGGCGCGCATGAGCATCCAAGCCAGGCGCTCCTTGATTTGTTAACAGTTAAGCAAAGGTTTGGCAAAATAAATGGATTAAAGGTTGCAATCGTCGGCGACATAGCGCATTCAAGGGTTGCAAGGAGCAATATATACGGCTTTATAAAACTTGGCGCCCGTGTAAGTGTTGCAGGACCGCCGACAATGATGCCTTCAGGCATTGATAAGATGGGATGTGGGGTATGCTACAATGTTGAAGATGCAATTTTAGATGCCGATGTTATAATGATGCTGAGGATTCAATTGGAGAGGCAGAATGGCTGTTTATTTCCAACAGCGCGAGAGTATTCAAGATTGTTTGGTTTGGATTCTAAAAAACTTGAGAAGGCAAAGAAGGATGTTGTGATACTTCATCCGGGGCCAATCAACAGAGGTATAGAAATTTCATCTGATGTTGCAGATGGAGAATATTCACTGATTTTAAATCAGGTTAAAAATGGTGTTGCTGTGAGGATGGCGTTATTTTATCTGCTGCTTGGAGGCAGCCGTGAATGAAGGTAATTACGATTTACGAATTACGAATTACGATTTAAAATTCTCAAATCAAAAATCAGATTGGGAGGTAGTTTGAAAAGACTTTTAATCAAAGGTGGAAGGGTAATTGACCCTGCAAGCGGCATTGATGGGATATTTAATGTCTATGCAGTTGGAGGCAAAATCGCTGCTGTAAAACCACATGTTCAGACCCCAGACTCCGGCCCCCAGTCTGATGACTGGGATATCATAGATGCAGCCGGTCTTATCGTCTGCCCTGGTTTTATTGACATGCATACACATTTGAGGGAACCCGGCTATGAATATAAAGAGACAATTCAAACAGGCACAATGGCGGCAGCAGCAGGCGGTTTTACATCTGTTGCATGCATGGCAAATACAAACCCTGTAAACGACAATGCCTCTGTTACAAGATACATACTTAAAAAAGCTGCGGAAGAGGCCGTTGTGAAGGTTTTTCCTGTGGGTGCAATAAGCAAAGAATTGAAAGGAGAGATGCTTGCAGAGATAGGTGAGTTAAAAGAGGCAGGATGTGTTGCAATCTCAGATGATGGGAGACCTGTTATCAGCAGCGCTCTTATGAGATTGGCATTGGAATACGCCAAACCTTTTGGCCTTTTGGTTATAAGCCACTCCGAAGATATTGGGCTTGCAGCAGATGGTGTTATGAATGAAGGTCTTATATCAACAAAACTCGGCCTCAAGGGAATACCAAATGCCAAAGAAGATATTATGGTGGCAAGGGATATTGCGCTGGCAGAACTTACAGGCGCAAGACTTCATATCGCACACATATCTACAAAGGGCGCGGTCGAACTTGTGAGGAATGCAAAACAAAGGGGTGTAAATGTTACAGCAGAGGTTACACCACATCATTTCACATTAACAGATGAGGCTGTTGTAGGATACAATACAAACACAAAGATGAACCCGCCGCTTAGGACCAAAGATGACATTGATGCAATAAAAATTGGTTTACAGGATGGTACAATAGATGCGGTCGTAACCGACCATGCCCCGCAGAGCATTGATGAAAAAGATGTTGAATTCGATAATGCGGCTAATGGGATTGTTGGTTTGGAGACTGCGCTGCCGTTGTTATTAAGACTTGTTTCTGAAGGCGTAATTTCATTAAGCGCTTTAATTGAAAAATTATCTGCCAATCCGGCAAAACTGCTAAGGCTTGGTGGCAAAGGGAAGTTAAGGGTGGGGGCTGACGCCGACATAACAGTTATTGACTTAAATAAAGAATGGGTTGTGGATGCCAAAAACTTAAAATCAAAGAGCAGGAATACGCCGTTTGACGGATGGAAGATGAAGGGAAGGGTTGTAAAGACAATTGTAAGAGGGAAAGTGGTTTATGAGTGGTAAGCTGCTTGAGATTTTCATTATGTAAAAACAGGCTCTTTATAGGAGGTTTATATGACAATAGTAAAAGAAGAAGCCATTAAACTCATTCGGGACTTGCCAGAAGAATGCACCTTTACAGACATTATGGCGGAACTTTATTTCAGGTAGAAAGTGGAGAAGGGTTTGAAAGATATTGAGGAAGGCAGGGTTATGAGTCAGGAAGAGGTGCGAAAAAGGATGGCGAAGTGGGCGCAGTCAATTGGTCAATAACAGCCCAGCAAGACCTTGAGGGTATAGGCGGCTATATTGCAAAGGGTTGCCAGTGATATGTTCGAAGCAGGTTGGGTTATGTTTTTTAACCCAACAATTTATAGGAGGAGGTAAATTATATGCAGGCGTTTAAATATCATTCTGTGGTTAAAGAAAATGGAATTGTAGAAATACCAAAAATACCTTTAAGAAAAGGGCAAAAGGTTGAGGTTATTATCTTTCCTGAAGATGAAGAAGATATTAACCTTATGGAGGCATCAGAAAGCAGTTTGAAATTTTGGGATAATTCTATAGACAACGAGGTTTGGAATAATGTATAGCCAGAGAGATATTGTCCTTATCCCTATCCCATATACTGATTTAAGCAGCCATAAGAAAAGACCTGTTGTTATAGTCTCAAACAATCAATATAACAGCATCTTTGAAGATGTTGTTGTAGTTGCCATTACCTCAAATCTCGAACAAGTTAAATTTTCAATTCCCATTGATAATAGCAGTCTTGAAGAAGGCAGCCTAAAGGTGCCAAGTCTTATCCGCCCTGATAAGATATATGCTCTTAACAAAAATATCATTATTAAAAAATTTGGCAAGGTTTCTAATAAAGTTTTTGGACAGATAAAAGAGTCTATTGTTAAAATAATTGATTGATTTTTATGAAGAAAGTAGTTTCTATGGGCATATCAAAGAAAGACAACATGAAAGAGGAATATGATTTCTCCAAAATGAAAGGCGCAGTGCGGGGGAAATATTACAAGGTATCGTGCAGGACATAAAGTAGAAATCCACCATGACCGTTCCATATTTCCACTAATTTCTAAATCGGGATTTGGGTATTGTGAACGAGTTAGGCGCAATTCCGTCCTATAAGTTTTAAAAACGGAATGGAGGTATTAAATTGGCTGTAAATACAAATGGAAAGGATAGAAATAGAGGAAAATCTCATTTTACCTTGCAATGGCATGTTACTGCAAAGTGTGAGCAGGATTGCAAGCATTGCTATCTTTACGAAAGTCCAACTTATAAAAGCGAACTCAAAAACGAATTAAGCTTTGAAGAAGGTTGTAAAATCATAGATGACTTCAGCAACACGTTTGATCGTTGGGGGATGCCAACGTGGATTAGCTTTACAGGCGGAGACCCATTAACAAGAAAGGATATTTTTGAACTTATATCCTATGTCAGAGAAAGGGGAATAGTAATAGGGATTTTAGGCAATCCAAACCATTTAGACTATGGTATGGCTAAGAAATTAAAAGAGGCCGGCGTAACACGTTATCAAATAAGCATTGATGGGTTGGAAGGAACACACGATAGATTAAGGAATATAAGGGATACTTCCCATATTTTCCTAAAAAGATAGAACATGCCCCATATTTCCCTTCTACCAGCTTTCAGGGCAGCAAGTTCAAGATAGTGGATTGGATTTGGGGTGCTATTAAGAATTTAGATTTTCATACCGCCCTTGATACCTTTGGTGGCACAGGATGTGTAGGTTATGCGTTAAAGGAGAAAGGGACTTTGAAGGTAGGCGCTGATGCGGATATAACCATTGTTGATTTGAACAAGGAATGGGTTGTGAATGCCAAAAAGTTAAAATCAAAGAGCATGAATACGCCGTTTGACGGATGGAAGATGAAGGGAAGGGTTTCTAAGACCATTGTGAGTGGGAAAGTAGTTCATGATGATTTAAAGGAGATATCATGAAGGCAAAGGTTTATGTAACATTAAAAAAAGGGGTGCTTGATCCCCAGGGAAAGGCTGTGGCCAATGCGCTTGAGACCATGGGATATAAAGAGGTCAAAGGTTTGCGCATCGGCAAATTCATCGAGATTGAACTTGACGGCGCGTCTCAAAAAGACGGGGAGAAAAGGGTCAAGGAGATGTGCGAAAAACTTTTGGCTAATACCGTTGTTGAGGATTACAGAATAGAAATAGTCTAAAAGTTGTTAGCCTACAAGCCTAAGAGTTTTAGTTGTTAAACTTGCAGGCTATTAGACTTTTAGGCTGGGAGACTGTATTTTTATGAAATTCGGCATTATAGTATTTCCAGGTTCCAACTGCGACCATGATTGTTATCATGCGGTAAAGCATGTGTTTGGCCAAAACGCAGAATACATCTGGCATAAGGAGACAAGCCTCAAGGGGTTTGACTGCATTATTCTGCCGGGCGGATTTTCTTATGGCGACTATTTAAGGACCGGCGCCATTGCCAGATTTTCGCCGGTTATGCAAGAAGTCGCCGCATTTGCAAAAAATGGCGGCCTTGTTATGGGCATCTGCAATGGTTTTCAGATATTGACCGAAGCAGGGCTTTTGCCTGGTGTTTTGATGAGAAACAAGACACTCAAATTTATCTGCAAAAATGTTAATATAAGGGTGGAGAATAACCAGACTGTCTTTACAAAGGCATATCAAAAAAACCAGGTGCTTAACATTCCCATTGCCCATGCGGATGGGAATTATTTTGCAGATAGAGATACGATTAAAAGATTGGAGGATAATAATCAGATAGTATTCAGATATTCTGACAAAGACGGCAAAATCACAGAACATGCCAACCCTAACGGCTCCGTCAATAATATTGCAGCCATCATCAATAAAACTGGAAATGTCTTAGGCGCCATGCCGCATCCTGAAAGGGTGTGCGAATCTATCCTTGGAGGAGAGGATGGAAGAATGATTTTTGATGGGATTATTAAAAACAGTCAAGAAGCTATAGGCTGTAGATGAAATCTTATAATCTATAGCGGACGACAAAAGTAAGTAGATGTAGTTTGCCCATTTATGGGCGTATTTTAAAATAGCCGATAAATCGGCAGACTACAAATTTATGTCGCTGCCTATAGCCTAAAAATGCGGCTGGATTGTTTTAAAGAGCGCTATGTATGAATGAGTTTTCAGGGTTGGCAAGGTTTTTGATAATAGCAGGTTTGTTTTTATTAGGGATCGGTGTGTTTTTAAGTTTAGGCGGAAGTTTTAAATGGTTAGGCCGCCTTCCAGGAGACATATATATAAAAAAAGAGAATTTTACATTCTACTTTCCACTTGCCACCTCTATTATTATAAGTCTTATACTGAGCCTTATATTTTATCTTCTAAAGAAATGACTGTTCTGTAAAATAAATGTCTCGCCATTTGGTTGGGTTGCCGTCAGCGGTGTCGCTGCGGGTTTTGACTTTGCCTGATAGAAATAGAGAGAAGATATGATTCCAGACTACCCAAAGTTTTCTGGTTTTCACATGGAGCAAAGGAGAGATATTCATCCTCTTTTAAAAAATCTTCAAAATGGAATCTCGGAATTTACTTTTGCAAACCTGTATCTTTTCAGGGAGGCTCATAATTATAGGATTTCTAAATTAAGGGATAATCTTTTTTTGATTGTCGGCAGCGATAATGGAAGCCAGTTTTTTATGCTTCCATTTGATTTGCCGGAGAAATATTTTTTGGATAAGCTCTTTCATGAGTTTGTCTCTATGAAATGCGTTTCAGTAAGCCATGCATCTGCGCTTGCTGATATGGGGTATTTTGTTGCCGAAGACCGTAATAACTTTGATTATCTTTATCTGAGGGAAGAATTAGTAAAACTGCATGGTGCTAAATTTCACACAAAGAAAAATATGGTCAATGCCTTTATCAACAGATATTCATATGAAGCCAAACCTCTTTTGATAGAATACATAAATGACGCTGCGGCAGTTTTGGACATGTGGAAACAGGAAAAAGGAGATTACGGTGATTATGTTGCTGCTAAAGAGGCATTGGAAAAGGCAGAGGAGCTGCAGTTGTGCGGCGGTATTTACTATGTGGATGGAAAACCAGCAGCTTATACATTGGGCGAAGAATTGGGAGGGGGTAAAAGTTTCGTGATTCATTTTGAAAAGGCTGTGGGCGGTTATAAGGGATTATATCAATTTGTGAACCAGAGCTTTGCCGCCATGCTTCCGGATAAATATAAATTCATAAATAGAGAGCAGGATTTGGGTGATGAAGGAATGAGGCAGGCCAAGATGAATTACAAGCCGATTGGCTTTGTTAAAAAATACAGAGTTGCTGCGAGTGCATACATTTAAAAAATGGCTAAAATTTGAAATTGCAAAAGCTATAGCCTTGTGATAGTTTTTAAAAACAGCTGGCAGTTTAGAATCGTTGTTTCCTTGTTTACTGTTCACTGATAACTGTTCGCTGCATTGAGGAGGCCTATGAAAAAAAATGGTTCATTTACCTTTGTTTTGCACTCCCATCTTCCATATGTCCTATCACACGGAAGATGGCCGCATGGAACAGACTGGTTGAATGAGGCGGCAGCGGAGACTTATATACCGCTTTTGAATGTCTTTAACCGTTTAGTTGCAGAGGGGATCAGCCCCAAGGTGACCTTAGGCCTTACACCTGTTCTAACAGAGATGCTTGCAAGCCAATCCTTTAAAGCAGAATTTAAAACATATCTCGGTCAGAAGCTGGAGGCAGCCGGAAAAGACATTGCAGAATTTGAGACGCTCGGCCAGCCTGATTTCGCAAAGGTCGCCAGAATGTGGAAGGATTTTTACAGGAATATATATAAAGATTTTGTTGAAAAATATGAGCAGAATATTGTAAAGGCCTTTGCAGACCTCCAGAATCAAGGGCATATAGAGATAATTACCTGCGGCGCAACCCACGGGTATTTTCCTCTGCTTTCGCAGGATATAAGCATACAGGCCCAGATAAAGCAGGCGGTGGCATCGTATAAAAGGCATTTTGGAAAACAACCGAGGGGCATATGGCTTCCGGAATGTGCCTACAGGCCTGGATATAAATGGTCGCCGCCGGTGGTTGATGCGGCCAATAAAACAGAACCTTATAACAGGAAGGGTGTGGAAGAATTTTTAAGCGAGAATTATATTGAATATTTCTTTATAGATGCCCATCTCTTAAAAGGCGGAAAGGCAATAGGTGTATATCTTGATAGGTTTGACGCACTCCAGAATCTCTGGTCAAGATTTTCAGAACAGTATAAGCCTCTGCCCGAAACTACTGAGAAGACACCTTATAAGACATACTGGGTTGGTTCTGCGTCAGAGGGGAAGATGCCGGTGGCGGTTTTTACAAGAGATCCAAAGACAGGCCTTCAGGTGTGGAGCGGTGAGTGGGGCTATCCTGGAGACGGAAACTATCTTGATTTTCACAAGAAGAGATTTCCAGGAGGCATGAAATATTGGAGAGTTACAAGCGCAAAGGCCGACCTTGCCGATAAAGAGAAATATGTGCCTGAAGCTGCTTATGCAAAGATTTCCGCACAGGCAGACCATTTTAAAGAACTCATCAAGGCAAATCTGACGGAACATCTCAAAACCAATAAAGAACCAGGCATAGTGGTATCTCCTTACGATGCTGAGTTATTTGGCCATTGGTGGTTTGAAGGTCCTGAGTGGCTCTACAGTGTAATCAAGGCCATCCATATTGACGGAAGCGTGGACATGGTAACTGCCGGTGAATATCTTAATAAAAGCAGGCCGACTGAAGTCATATCTATACCGGAAGGTTCGTGGGGAGAGGGTGGTTATCACTGGATATGGTTTAATGATACGAATCAGTGGACATGGAGGCATATATATGAGGTAGAAAAAGAGATGATAAGGTTGGCGAGGCAATACGGTGACAAAAAAGATGACGTCCTGCTGCAGGAAATTCTCAAGCAGGCCGCGAGGGAGCTTCTCATCCTTGAGGCATCCGATTGGCAGTTTCTCATAAGCACTCTATCGGCCAAGGATTATGCAGAGGCAAGGATTGTCCGACATTATGAGGATTTCAAAAGGCTTGCTGAAATTGCCAAGGTAAAAGGGGGAGGAACTGAGCTTACGGTAAATGATAAAAACTTCCTTGATATGTGCCAAAAAAGGGATGAACTATTTCCTGATATTGATATTGCGTGGTTTAGAGAATTGGAGTTTAAGTAGACCGGATACCATAGCTGCAAATGCAGGTTTTTTACTTGCAATTTGCAGCTTGAAACCTGAAAGTTTTTTATATGTTGAACATAGAAGAAAAAATATTTAAGCACATTACCATAGAGGACAATGCCATAGCCGTCGCCCTGTTTGGCGAGTCAGGCGAGAATCTGAAACGTTTGGAGAAAAAGCTTGGGGTGAAGCTTGATACCAGAGGCAATATGGTGATAGTCCACGGAGAGGCTCAAAAGGTTTATATTGCGGAAAGGCTTTTAAATGAACTGACAGACCTTTTGCAAAAAGGCTATGGACTTCATCCAACGGATATAGACTATGCCATAAGGGCAATTGAGATAGATATAGAAACTCACCTTGCGGACATATTCACGGATACTGTCTATATATCGTTCAAGAAAAAGATTATTTCGCCCAAAAGCCATGCGCAAAAGAGGTATATAGACACCATAAGAAAATACGATATTGTTTTCGGCATAGGGCCGGCAGGCACTGGCAAGACATATCTTGCTATGGCAATGGCAGTTGCGGCATTATCTAAAAGAGAGGTTGACAGGATAATACTTACCAGGCCTGCGGTAGAGGCAGGAGAAAAACTTGGATTTTTGCCAGGCGATTTGGCTGCGAAGGTTGACCCATATCTGAGGCCATTATATGATGCACTCCATGACATGATTGATTTTGAACGGGCAGAAAAGCTGATTGAGAGAGGCGCTATAGAGGTTGCTCCGCTTGCATTCATGCGAGGCAGGACATTAAACGATTCTTTTGTAATAATGGATGAGGCCCAAAATACAACATCCGAACAGATGAAGATGTTTTTGACACGGCTGGGGTTTAGTTCAAAGGCTGTTATAACAGGAGATATTACACAGATAGACCTGCCGTTTGCAAAACCGTCCGGTCTGGTGGAGGTCCAGAAGATACTGCAAGGTGTTGAAGGCATAGGTTTTGCCTATTTTACTGAAAAGGATGTTGTGAGGCATCCGTTGGTTCAAGAGGTGATAAAGGCGTATGAGGGAAGGGGGAGGAAGAAAGAGGAGACAGAAGGTGGGGAGAAATAAATTTACGATTTCAGATTTTGGATTTACGATTTAAAATCCAAAAACAATAAAACTAAAATCGTAATTCGTAATTCGTAAATCTCAAATCATCATGCATACGGCATCTATAAAATCTCCTGTATTCCAGAAGTGGGCTGTTGCTATTTTAGTCTGCGGCATTGCTGCTGTCTTATTCTCCAAAAACATCTCGTTTATCGGATATTCGTACAAGGTTGGCGATATTGCGGTTGCAAACGTTACGGCCGACCAAAATATCGCTATACAAGGATCTGATATCAAACAAGGTGAGAGCATAGTAAGGGCAGGCGACAGGATTACAGAAGATATAATTAAAAGACTAAGGATGGCCCAGGAGGCTTCTTACGGCAAAGGGTTTTTAATTTCTACCATCGGCATTTTCTTTTTCAGCATTATCCTCTTTTACGCCGCTTATACATTTTCCGCAAAGAATATAAGAAAATTTGCCTCATCGCCTAAAGATGTCATTCTCATGGGTGTTGTGCTTGTGACTATTCTCGTGCTGGCGAAGCTTTCGCTATTTGTCGCAAAGTCTATAGAAACCACATTCCCTGTTATATCATCCCATGTATATCTATATCTCCTGCCAATAGCCGCAGGGCCGATGCTCATAAGGCTTTTCCTGAATTCGGAAACAGCCTTGGTTTTTGCTGCGGTAATAAGTTTAATCTCAGGTATATTCTTGGAGGGGAGCCTGAACCTTGCGGCATATTTTTTTATTGGAGGGATTGTAGCGGCCAAAGGCATTCGCCATGCCACACAAAGGGTTACGATAACAAAGGCAGGTCTTATACTGGGCTTCATAAATATGCTCACCATTGTAAGCTTTATAATCATAAATGGCAGGTGGTCTGTACGAGAGGATATTTTTACAGTTCTCTTTGGGTTTATTGGCGGACAGATAACATCGGTGATAGTAACCGGTGTTGCGCCGATATTTGAGATGGCATTCGGATATACCACCAATATAAGACATCTTGAACTGGCAAGAATGGACCATCCGCTGTTAAAAGAGCTTGCCCTTCATGCCCCAGGCACATACCATCACTCAATCATCATCGGAAGCATGGTGGAGGCGGCAGCAGAGGCAATCAATGCCAACCCCCTTCTGGCAAAGGTCAGCGCCTACTATCACGATATCGGCAAGGTAAAGAACCCTTTATATTTTATTGAAAATATGAGAGGCGAAAACAGGCACGACATCCTTACCCCTGATATTAGCGCCAGGATGCTTATATCACATGTAACTGAAGGTGTGGAACTTGCGCAGGAGCACAGGCTTGGCGAGGAAATTATAAATATAATCCGGCAGCACCACGGCACATCCTTGATAAGTTATTTTTATCAGAAGGCAAAAAATAAACAAGGTATAACCATTGACGAGGCGCATGAAAAGGATTTTAGATATCCCGGGCCAAAACCTAGAAGCAAAGAGGCGGGGTTGGTGATGCTAGCCGATGCGGTTGAGGCTGCATCCAAAACCATTTCTGACCCAACTCCCACAAAGATTCACAATATGGTTCAAAAGATAATAAACAGGATATTTGTGGACGGCCAGATTGATGAATGCGAACTCATGCTTAAAGATCTTAATATCATTGCCAAAAGTTTTAACAGGGCGCTTGCCGGAATCTTTCATCAAAGGATAGAATATCCTGAGTCGGAGAGTTGGGGACAGATTTCAAATCTGTCCCAGGATGGGGAAAATAGTGAAGGTCTTGATACAAAACAAACACAAGCAGAAGGTGGGGCTAAAAAAGATAAGTGGCTTGGCAAGGACGGTGTTAGAAGATTTGGGCTGCCATGACAGCGCAGAACTGAGCATACTTTTGACCGACAATAATGGTATTCAGGGGCTCAATAAGATATATTTAAAAAAGGACAAGCCTACCGATGTGCTTTCGTTTCCAATGTGGGATTTTAACTCCGAACCCAGAACTCCCAACTCTGAACTTATTCTTGGCGATGTTGTTATATCTCTGGAAACGGCAAGAACCCAGTCTAAAGAAAATGGTGTAACTATGGATGAGGAGATAGCAAGGGTTTTGATTCACGGCATCCTGCACCTTCTCGGTTTTGATCACGAAAAAGGCAGCAAGGAGGCGCGGAGGATGAGAAGAGAAGAGAAGAGGCTGCTGAAGATTGCGAAATGCAAATTGTAAACTCGCAGCGCAATCGGAGATTGCAAATTGGAACAAGATAAAGAGTTAATAAAGCCGAAAAATATATTTGAAAGCCTTAACTGCGCAATAGAGGGCATAATATACGCGCTTAAACATCAGAGGCATACAAGATATTTCTTTGCCATAGCAGCAATAGCGCTGCTTCTGGGTCTTATTCTGAATCTCCATGAAATTGAGTTTGTGCTTTTTTCCATCTCTGTTGTAATACTATTATTTGCAGAGATGATAAACACCGCTATTGAGTCAACCATAGACCTGGTGTGCGGCAAAAAATTTCATCCGCTTGCAAAAGCTGCAAAAGATATTTCGGCAGGAGCTGTTCTTTTATCATCCATTGGCGTGTTTATAATGGGTTATCTTATATTTTCAAGATATCTTATTAACCCATTTGTCATAGGTCTGCAAACCATGAAGGTCTTTACCGGACATATTGCCGTTGTTGCGTTACTGATTGTTCTTATAACCGTTGTTGCATCAAAGGCATATTTTGGAAAGGGCAGCCCGCTTCACGGCGGTATGCCGAGCGGACATTCTGCCGTTGCCTTTTCCCTCTGGGCAGCAGTAGTTTTAATGACACTGAATCCTTTTGTTACACTCCTCACATTTATTATGGCGCTTATGGTAAGCCACAGCCGACTCATTGCAGGCATCCACACAAAATCAGAGGTATTTCTGGGCGCCTTATTGGGAGCAGGAGTAACCTTTCTTATTTTCTATATCTTTTCTGTAGTATCAAAATAAAATGCTGATAGACTTTTTGCTGATTACATTTTCAGGGGTGATGCTTATTGCGGCATTCCCGCCAATTGATATTGGTTTTTTTGCATGGGTTGGAATGGCGCCGTTTTTCTTTGCGCTTAATAATACAGGAGTCAGGGGTCAGAGGGCGGGGGTCAGGAAAGGCGCTGGAATTTCTTTGCCTGAATTTGGCAAAAGAGGGTTTTTGCTCGGCCTTTTGTGGGGCATTATCTTTTTCCTTGGCACAGTCTATTGGGTTGTGAACTCAATGGTTAATTATGGAGGTGTTCCGTTCTTCACCAGTATTTTGGTTCTCCTTTTGCTGGTATTATATCTTGCCCTTTTCTTTGCTGTCTTTGGATTTGGAGTCTCATTTGTATTATCCATAAAAACGAATTTATTATTAAAGGTTTTGTTTGCCTCGTCATTATGGGTTGCCCTGGAATATATAAGGGCTAACATGATTACCATAGGCTTCCCATGGGTTCTTTTAGGCTACTCTCAGTCTTCACTCCTTCCCCTTATTCAGATAACGGATATTACAGGCGTATACGGCGTTTCTTTTTTAATAGTCATGGTAAATATGTTTATACTTTTTGCGATACAAGCTAAAAGCTCAAAGTTCAAACAAGACAAAGAGGTATCAACTGCCGGCTTTCACCTTTCACCTTTCTTGAAAAGCGGGTTTGTTGTTTCTTTCATTTTAATTATTGTTTTAATTTATGGTTTTTTCAGAATATATGAGACAGACAAGGCATCTCAAAATTGGAAAGCCTTAAAAATCGGCATCGCCCAGGGCAATGTAGACCAGGGCAGAAAATGGGACCTTGCTTTTAAAAGAGAGACCGTGGATATTTATAAAAATTTAAGCATGACATTGGCAAGGCAAGGGGCGAGGCTGATTGTCTGGCCTGAAACAGCAATTCCGTTTTATCTTCAATCTGATAAAGAGCTAGGCCCTGAGGTATTTAATTTGCCCAGGGATGCCAATGCCTACCTGTTTACAGGCAACGATACATACGGGGTAGGCCTTGGCGGTGAAATAAAATATTATAACAGCGCCCTTCTTATATCCCCAAAAGGTGAACTAATCGGGAAATATGATAAAATTCATCTTGTCCCTTTTGGCGAATATGTGCCGCTCAAAAAATATCTGCCGTTTATACATAAGCTTGTTGTCGGAGTTGGGGATTTCAGCTCTGGGAAATGGCTTAAGCCGCTTGAATTGGACGGCTATAGTTTCGGGGTCTTGATATGCTTTGAATCAATATTTCCGGAGCTTGCAAGGGGTTTTATCAATGAAGGGGCTGGGTTTCTTGTAAATATAACAAATGATGCATGGTTTGGCAGGACATCGGCGCCATATCAGCACTTTTCTCAAGCGATATTCCGGGCTGTGGAGAATAAGGTATTTTTAATAAGGGCGGCAAATACGGGCGTAAGCGGGGTGGTCGACCCTGTCGGTAGAATTATATTGAAAAGCGATATATTTACAAGAGAAGCCATGGCAGGATATATCAAAATAAGGGATATAAACCAATTTACATTTTATTCAAGATATGGTGATATATTTGCAATCGGATGTATGATATTGTCTATTGGTTGTTGGTTGTTAGTTATGAGAAGAAAAAAATTGTAGCTGCCCATCCCCAATTAAAACACTTGGTGACAAGTTTATGGGCGTCTTTAAAAACGCTGATAAATCAGCAAACTACAAAATATATATAATTAAAGAAAGGAAGACACCATGTTTGACGAGATTCAGGAGAGGCTGAAGGGACTGCAAAATAGATTGATTGAGATACGAGGCTATCTTTGACTTAGATTCAAAGGCTAAAAGACTGGGCGAGATAGAGAAGTTAGTTGCAGACCCTGCCCTATGGGAAAAGGCTCATGAGGCGCAAAACCTGCTGAAAATACAGGCGGCTTTAAAGTCAGAGATTGCTTCAATTGACAGCATTTGCAAAGAGCTTGAAGATGCCTCAGTGCTTTTGGAACTTGCTGTCTCGGAACAGAGCCCGGAAACAGCCAAAGAGGCGGAAGACAAATTATCCGATACGGAAAAGCGGATGCATCATCTGGATATTCAGAGGATGCTCGGCGGAGAACATGACAGGCTAAGCGCCATCCTGTCAATCCATCCAGGTTCCGGCGGCACAGAGGCCCAGGATTGGGCAGAGATACTTCTGCGGATGTATACAAGATGGGCAGAAAAAAACAGATACAGGGTAGAGGTAGTTGATTATCAGGCGGGAGAAGAGGCAGGGGTAAAGAGTGTTACCTTGACCATAGAGGGTGAGTATGCCTATGGCTATCTCAAGGCAGAGGTTGGCGTGCATCGCCTTGTCAGAATATCGCCGTTTGATGCTAACCAGCGGAGACACACATCCTTTGCATCTGTGTTTGTCTATCCTGAAATTGAAGATGCTCTTGAGGTGGATGTAAAAGATGCTGATTTAAAGGTTGACACATTCAGGTCAGGCGGAGCCGGCGGTCAGAATGTAAACAAGGTGGAAACCGCCGTGAGGATAACGCATGTGCCGAGCGGCATAATAGTTGCATGTCAGGCTGAAAGAAGCCAGCATAAAAACAGGGCATTGGCCATGAAGATACTGCGGTCAAGGCTTTATGAATTAAAGCTCAAAGAACAGGAAGATAAAATGAGCGAATTTCATAAGGAGAAAAAAGAGATCACATGGGGGAGTCAGATTCGCTCCTATGTGCTGCAGCCATACCGCTTAATTAAAGACCACAGAACAGGTTTTGAAGCAGGAAATGTAGATGCAGTGCTTGACGGAAAATTGGATGAGTTTATGGAGGCATATCTTCTGAGTGGAAAATAAAGGCCAACATAAAGCGCCTGAACGGCAATGGGTTGTATCGGGGCGCAGCAGCTATATGCGTTCTTAATGTATGAGTGATAAGTCAACCTGTGCAGAACAGAGCAGATTAACGCAAATATGCGCGGCTGTTTTAGTAGAATAGGCGGGCTATGGGCTATAAAGATTTTTCCAAAAAAGAAGTGATGCAAATTCTTGAAACAATACAAACCCTCATAACTTGCAGAAATGAGGCTGATATTAAAACAGTATTGGAAAAGGCTAAAGAATTGGTATGCGGTGACTATAGTATATGTGGTTTGGGTGTATGCAATGATAATAGGCTCATTGGTGCAAGAACGATAATAAACAGCAGCTATCCTGATGCATGGTTCATTGCATATGGCGAAAAAAAACTTTATGAAATAGACCCGATTGTGTGGTGGCACTCCAAATTTTTAGGAACGCAGACATGGGCGGATACTTACAAACAATATAAGGAAAAAATATCTCCTGAATTTATCCACAATGCTAAAAGTTTTAATCTGAATTTTGGGATATCAAGCTCTATTTTATCTACCCATACCAGATTGGGCAGCATCATAAATTTCGCCGGAAGCAAAAACCATTTTGGAGCGCATCAAAAGGCAATAGTAGATATTATTATTCCGCATTGTCATCAGGCAATAGCCAAGGTGTGTAAAGAGAGCGCAAGAAAACCATTGCCTTCTCTGACGCCACGGGAGGCGGAGATTATTCAATGGATTAAAGACGGCAAAACCAACTGGGAAATATCTGTGATACTGAATCTAAGCGAGAGGACGGTAAAATTCCATATAGAGAATATAAAAAATAAACTTAATGCAACTAATAAAGCGCATGCCGTAGCCATTGCGCTGGAACAAGGGCAGGCAGATTAGTCATCCATTGTAAGAATTCAGGCCTTTTTTCTCTTGCAGCAACTTCAAAACTACGCCAATTTACTGTGATTACGCCGGCCTTAACCCCATCTCCGATTGTAGAAAAATTTCCCAACAATTCAAATGGGAAAAATGATTTTAAATAGTGGTAGTATCCCCTTTCTACAACTGCTGCCAATAGTTTCACATCTTGCATAAGCCCCCATTGATAAACAGCCTTATAAAGCAGATGGCCTAATGTTAAGGAAGAATCTATTGTAATTGCTCTGTAGTTTTTTTTAACACATATCCTTGTGCACTCCGCCATTTTGGAAACCTTTATGAAAGGTTTATCTTTGGGCAAAAGACAGGCAAATTCCTTTTCTACCATGAACGGCAGTGGCGCAGGGATAAGCCTGACATGACCCACCAGCCTGTTGTCTGCGTCAAAAACCCCTAATGAATCGGCGAATGCATCATATCTGTCTTTTTCCATTCCATCCGGCGATGCAGGAACCCATTTGAGTTCATCAACAAATACCTCATGCCTTAAACGAAAGGCCTCCTCCATCTCTTCATGTGTTGACAAGGTTTTTATCAGATAATCTCCTTCCTGAAATATCAGCTCCATGAAAATATTTTTAACAGAAATTTAACATTCATGTAACTGGCAGGGTTGGCAGTTATATTTTTTATAGAAGTGTTATATAATATAATATTTTGTTACCTGTCAAAAAGGACAGGTTGACATGGTCAATATTGGAGTTAAAATATAAAGCAACTATCAACCTATAGTGGACGACAAAAATAAATAGCTGTGGTTTGCCCGACCCAGCCTTCTGTTGGGCGCTCTATGGGCGTATTTTAAAATCGCCGATAAACTTGTCCCGTTATGTATTTAAACTGGATCGGCAGACTACAAATTTATGTCGCTGCCTAAAGGCCGGATTTGGTCCTCATGGATATTGTGCTGAAAGGCGGAATGGACGGTGTGGCTGCTGCCAAACAGATCCGTGAGCGCTGCGATATGCCTGTGATATATATTAGCGGTCTTACAGGCGGCCTTACAGAAAGGGAAGTCATATGGATGCAATTGTAGGCGAATTGAAAAGATGCTCAGGCGCACAGTTTGACCCAAAGATAGTGGAGACGTTTTTAAAGACCTTGTAACAAAATAATTGGTTTTTAAGATTTTCTTTAAGTTTTTCGTTTGTTAATCCGAAGTATTATATAAGATATTCATAATACAATACAGGAGGTGATACATATGTGTAAAAGCCAGCCGGGCAAGGAGATTACTTTAATAAAAGGAGACATTAAGCAGAATCCAATCGCCTGATATTGGCGACATGGTAATTATGACGATGTTTAGCGGTGCAATCGTCATTAAAAAAGGAGGTTACAATGGACACAAAAAGCAAGAATCAAAAAGGTTTTACCCTGATTGAACTGGCGATAGTGCTGGTGATAATCGGTATTATCCTCGGCGCAGTGCTAAAAGGGCAGGAGATGATTAACAGCGCAAAGATTAAGAATGTCGGCGAGCAATACAGGAGCCTTATGGCAGCAGTCTATAGTTATCAGGATAAATATCAGCAATTTCCAGGGGATGACAATGCTGCCACTTCCCGTTCATGGGCTACCGGAAAATGCGAAACCACAAGTGGCAATGGAAATGGACAGATTACCGAGTATTATGCAGCAGCGGAACATCTTGCATGCGCCGGACTTATAGCAGGGAGTTATAACGGAACAAGTGAGAACATCAAGCACAAGTATGGAGGCGACGTCTTGATTTATTACGATGCAATTCAGGGCAAGACAGGAAACCTTATACGTTTTGATAATCTATCGGCTGAAAATGCGCAGGCAGTAGATGCAATGGTAGATGACGGCATTTATAATAGCGGCACCTGCAGGGCATCTGCAGCCTATACAGCAGGCACTACAATAGCCCAGCTTGTCTGCTTTATCTAAAATACGAGGTTTTTTTAGTTGAATTCAGTGTCCGATAACAAATTAAAAAAGCATGGCTTGTCCGCCTGCTTTGTTGGATAATAGGGGATGTCATAGCTGTCAAAAACGGGTTTTAATGGTTGAGCCTTTTCAGGCAGAATTGGGTTTGATAAGAACCAAAAAATTACCTAAATGGGGGCTCAACCATAATACCCTACCCGCAATCCGAATACCCGCAGTTGCACTTGGCGCAGCCTTCCTCATACTGCATCTGCGCGCCGCAGTCTGGGCAGGCGCCTCTCTGGAAAAGATCAGTGGCAAATGTTGAGTGTTGGGTGTTGAGTGTTGAGTAAGAAAGTTGCTCATGGGGCAGTTCACTTTGAATTTTGAATTTTGAGCTTTGAACTTTGTAGTTAATATACCAATCCATCGCCCGCGCAACAGCGTCTGAGCACGACAGTATTTTCTCCTTGCCATATCCCATAGGCACATGACAGGATATGCCGCGCATCTGTGTTACAATATCCTCCGGCTGAATGCCGCTCCGCAAGGCAAGAGATGCCATTCTTCCTATGGCCTCGCACTGGGATGCGGCGCATCCTCCAGCCTTGCCAATCTGTGTGAATATCTCAAACGGCCTTCCCTCTTCATCCTCGTTTATGGTTACATAAAGATTTCCGCAGCCTGTCTTCATCTTTTTTGTTGCGCCAAAGGTAACCTCGCCGCGTGGCTTGGGGGTAAGAAAAACTGGGATGTGGGATGTGGGATGTGGGATGTGGGTTTCTTCTGACTTCTGACTTCTGACTTCTGACTTCTTCTGTTGCCCTTTATTTAAAACCTGCACCTCTCTCGAACCGTCCCTGTAAACCGTAACACCCTTGCAATCAAGTTTATATGCTAATTTGTAAACCTCTGCCACATCTTCAGCAGTTGCCTCATTCGGGAAGTTAACTGTCTTTGAAACAGCATTGTCAGTATATTTCTGGAATGCTGCTTGCATCTTTAAATGCCACTCCGGGACAATATCATGAGAGGTAACGAACAACCTCTTTATATCATCCGGCACACCAGCCACATCATGAAGACTGCCGCTCTTTGCAATCTGCTTCAATATCTCAGGGTTGTAGAAACCTCGCTCTCTTGCAATTTCCTCAAATAATGGATTTGCCTCAACGAGCTCGGCGCCGTCCAAAACATTTCTGGTATATGCCAGAGCAAATATAGGCTCTATGCCTGACGAGCAGTTTGAGATTATGGAGATTGTGCCGGTAGGGGCAATGGTAGTGACGGTAGCATTCCTTACCTTGACCTCTGCCTCCCCCTGGCCACTGACTCCTGTATCATATATAGAACCTTTGAAATTAGGAAATACCCCCCTCTTTTCCGCAAGCTCCTGAGACGCCTCCCGCCCTTTTTCATGGATAAAGCCCATGACATCTTCAGCCGTTTTTATCGCCTCATCAGAATCATACGGAATGCCAAGCCTTATAAGCATATCTGCAAAGCCCATTACACCAAGGCCTATCTTGCGGTTTCCTTTGGTCATCTTTTCTATCTGTGAAATAGGATAGCGATTCATATCTATTACATTGTCAAGGAAGTGAACCGCCTCTTTTGTAATATATTCAAGTTTATCCAAATCTATTTCATAGGGTGGGGATTGGAGACTGGAGGCTGGGGGCTGGTATTTACCAGCCTCAAGCCCCGAGCCACGAGCCACTGCCCTTCTTATCATTTTTGCCAGATTTATTGAACCGAGATTGCAGGACTCATATGGAAGCAAAGGCTGTTCTCCGCATGGATTTGTTGATTCTATAGCGCCTATATGAGGAGTTGGATTATCCCTGTTGATTCTGTCTATAAATATTATGCCCGGGTCGCCGTTTTTCCATGCCATATTTACTATCTTGTCAAACACCTCTTTTGCGTTTAATTTTCCTGCTGCTTTTCCTGTTCTGGGGCTCTTGAGTTCATATTCTCTGCCTGTCTCCACAGCCTTCATAAAGTCTTCTGTAATTGCAACAGAGATATTAAAATTGTTGAGCTTGTTGTTATCTTGTTTGCAGGTTATAAAATGCAGTATATCAGGATGGTCTATACGCAGGATGCCCATATTTGCGCCGCGCCTTGTGCCGCCCTGCTTTATGGCCTCTGTGGCTGAATCAAATACTGTCATAAACGATATTGGGCCTGATGATATGCCGGAGGTTGAACCTACCACATCGCCTGACGGCCTGAGTCTTGAAAATGAAAATCCTGTGCCGCCGCCTGATTTGTGGATAATGGCCGTATGTTTTACAGCCTCAAATATGCTTTCCATGGAATCGTCTACCGGAAGAACAAAGCAGGCGGATAGCTGCTGCAAATCACGGCCGGCGTTCATAAGGGTTGGGGAATTTGGCATAAATTCCAAAGAGGCCATCATCTCATAAAAAACCTCTGCGGTTGCAGAAATATCCGCCTTTGGGTCGTAGAATCCGTCTGCCTGGCTTATATTTTCCGCCACCCGTCTCAGCATGGCCTCAGGGGTTTCTATGGGATTGCCATTTATATCTTTTTTAAGATACCGTTTTTCCAACACCTTTAAAGCATTTGGCGCAAGCTGCGGAGTTAATATTTTCTGTCTATTCGTCTCAAGAAATACCTTATTTTTTACGCCCCTAACCTTGAAGTTATCTCCTGAAATGTTTTGCTCTACACCCATAGCGCCTCCTTGTTTTTATGTTGTACTGCGCACAATGACATTTTGTCTTTATAATACTTATGTTACGATTGTCATCTTTCTAAAATTTAAGAAATAAGAAAACGGAAAACAACGTGTAAAAATTTGTTTTCTCATTTGCTACTTTACCATTTTATATTCTTTTAACTACTTGTTTTTAAAGGTAAATACAGCATATATTGTGTATTGGCATCTACTATACCACAACATATTGTGTTGTCAAGAAAAAAGTATCACCCCAAATTAGTCAAGGGCAAGTTGGCTGCCAGACAACACACCCCTAAATCCCCTCTCGAGAGGGGGACTAAAGGGGTGTGTTCTTTGAGACGCGCCCTCCCCCTTTATCTCCCTCATGAAGGCAGACAGGGGGAGGATACGGTAAAGAATATATTTGAGAATAAATTTCTATTGTAATGTTTTAAAATTTATGACACTATATTTATCCAAAAATTCATGCAGATAGCTTTTGAAACAAGGGGGATATAATAGTAATGAAACAATCTATTTATAAAAACCTGGCAATGTGGCTTATTATAATAGCTACCATGGTGCTTCTTTATAATATGTTCAGCCATACCCAGCCGTCTCAGGACAAGGTTGTGTTCAGTGATTTTATACAGTCTGTGGAGAATGGGAATGTTGCAGAGGTTACCATACAGGGTAATGATATATGGGGAAAGTTTAAAGATGGCAAAGAATTCAGGACATTTGCGCCTGATGACCCTGAACTTGTAAAGACATTGAGAGGCAGGGGGGTAAAGATATCGGCAAAACCAGCAGAACAATCGCAATGGTGGGCTGTGCTTATATCATGGTTCCCCATGCTTCTTCTCATAGGCGTTTGGGTATTTTTCATGAGGCAGATGCAGGTTGGCGGCGGCAAGGCAATGGCCTTTGGAAAGAGCAAGGCAAGGCTTTTGACAGAAAATCAGCAGAAGATAACCTTTAAAGATGTGGCAGGTGTTGAGGAGGCAAAGGAAGAGGTAGAGGAGATTATTGATTTTCTCAAAGACCCGAAAAAGTTTACAAAACTAGGCGGCCGCATACCAAAAGGCGTTCTGCTTATGGGTTCGCCCGGAACCGGGAAAACCCTTCTTGCAAAGGCAATAGCAGGGGAGGCAGGTGTCCCCTTCTTCAGTATATCCGGTTCTGATTTTGTAGAAATGTTTGTTGGGGTTGGGGCATCCAGAGTAAGGGATCTCTTTCTTCAGGGAAAGAAGAATGCGCCTTGTATCATATTTATAGATGAGATAGATGCTGTGGGCAGACACAGGGGGGCAGGTCTTGGCGGCGGTCATGACGAAAGGGAGCAGACTTTGAATCAGCTTCTTGTGGAGATGGATGGCTTTGAATCAAATGAAGGGGTAATCCTGATTGCAGCAACAAACCGTCCGGATGTTTTGGACCCTGCGCTGATGCGGCCAGGAAGGTTTGACAGGACAGTTATTGTCCCAAAGCCTGACTTAAAGGGCAGGACCGAGATACTTACTGTTCATGCCAAAAAGGCGCCCTTAGCAGAGGATGTGAATCTTGAAGTGGTTGCAAGAGGAACCCCCGGTATGTCAGGGGCAGACCTTGCAAACTTAGTCAATGAAGCAGCCCTGCTGGCGGCAAGGAGCGGTAAGAATAAGGTTGAGATGGCAGATTTTAACGAGGCAAAAGACAAGGTATTGATGGGCAAGGAACGGAAAAGCATGATAATAAGTGAAGAGGAAAAAAAGAACACGGCATATCACGAAGCAGGCCATACCCTTGTTGGAAAATTCATACTGGGTTCTGACCCTGTTCATAAGGTGACCATTATTCCGAGAGGTTATGCGCTTGGTCTTACGCAGTATCTGCCTCTTGATGAAAAGCACACATGGCCCAAAGGATATATAATGGGAAAGATAACTATTATGATGGGGGGAAGGGTGGCGGAGGAGCTGGTGCTGCACCATATGACAACTGGGGCAGGCAACGATATTGAGCGGGCAACGGAGATGGCAAGAAAAATGGTGTGCGAGTGGGGTATGAGCGAGAAGATGGGGCCATTGACATTTGGCAAAAAAGAAGAGATGGTATTCCTTGGAAAAGAATTGGCAACACATAAGGATTATAGCGAACAGACAGCCAAGGAGATAGATTCCGAAGTCAAGGCAATAGTGATGGAATGTTATAATAAAGCTAAAAGCATCCTCAGTGAAAAAATTGATATTCTGCACAAACTGGCTAATACACTTTTAGAAAAAGAGATTCTGGACGGCGATGAAATAGACAGGATAATACACGGCGGCAACGGCGGCGGAAGCGAGCCTTCAAAGGAAGCGGCTTTAGCTGGCGGCGCAGTTATATGATATTTTCATAATAAGACAGAAGGCAGAAGTTAGAAATTATATCCGTAAAATAGCGATTGAAGACCTCGCTATTTTACAAACTTGCGATTTGGAGCGAGGCAACCGTGTTGCCGTTTGTTTTTACGCCGACACGGTAGGCTTGCTCCAAATCGGTGAACATGCGGCTCGTCGCAAATAACACACCCCTTTAGTCCCCTCTCGAGAGGGGATTTAGGGGTGTGTTGTCTGGCAGCCAACTTGCCCTTGACAGGTGAAACGTCTGTCAAGGACTTGCCCTTGACTAAACTAAAGTTTTGTCAAGGGCTTGCAAGTTTACCCAAAAATCAATGTCTATTTTTGGGTATATGTTTGCCTATTTATATTTTCTCGTTTCTCGTTTTCTGTTTTCCATTTCTGTAATTCCACAAGAGATTCCATAAATCCAAAAAGTACAGTCGCATTTTTTTGACAAACTCAGAATTCAGAATATAAAAGTTAGATTTTGATTATTTGAATTTCGCATTTCTTTCATCGGAGACCTAATAGAGTGAAATTGCCAAGAAGCCTTAACATTACATCTAAAGAAGAATCTTTGCTGGAGATGTCCCGCATCGGGGTTGACGCTGTGGGCATTAAACTCATGGCCCCAAAACTTCTCCATCTTAACCTCAAACTGGAAGGACTGACAGCGCCGCAGGCCAATATCCTGAAACAGGAGATGCTTTCTGTAGGAGGGGAGGCGGTAGTATCGAGAGGTGTTATTACCTGCGATATAGATGCCACGGATGCTATTATATCCGGAACAGAGAAACAGATGCAGAATGTTATCAAAAAGTTGAATATGCAGCCGTTTGGCCTGAAGAAGATTGCAGATAGAATAAAGAGCGCAATTGGCAATATTTGTAAAGATGAGGTAATACTGGAAACAAAGACAAAGACATGGGTTTTAGGAGAGAAGACTTTGGTTATGGGCATCTTGAATGTTACACCAGATTCATTTTATGATGGCGGGCAATATCTGAAAAAAGGCGATGCCGTAAAAAAAGCGCTGCAAATGATTGAACATGACGCTGATATTATAGATGTGGGCGGTGAGTCGTCAAGACCAGGCTCTAATCCTGTTTCTTTGAAAGAAGAACTTAAAAGGGTTGTGCCTGTGATAAGAGAGGTGGCTAAGGCAGGCGATGTCGTTGTATCGGTGGATACAACCAAGGCAGAAGTTGCGAGACAGGCAATAGATGCAGGGGCTTCAATGGTAAACGATATTAGCGCGCTGCGATTTGATCCAATGATGGCAAATGTGTGTGCAAAAAATAAAACCGGTGTTATACTTATGCACATGATAGGAACCCCGTCTACAATGCAGACAGATGTCAAATATAGCGACCTTATGTCGCACATCTTCAATCATCTGAAGGAAAGAGTCGATTTTGTTGTTAAGGCAGGCATTAAAAAAGAGAGGATTGCAATTGACCCTGGCATAGGTTTTGGCAAAAGCCCTGAAGATAACCTTAAGATTATAAAAAGACTGTCTGAATTTAAATCAATTGGAAGACCGATAGTTCTTGGAACATCCAGAAAATCCTTTATAGGAAAGGTTCTTGGGCTTGATGCAAAAGACAGAATTGAGGGCAGTATTGCTACTGTTGCGGCAGGCATATTAAACGGAGCCAATATCGTCAGGGTTCATGATGTGAAAGAAACACGAATAGCAGTGGATATGGTGGATGCGATTAAAAATGCAAAATAGTTGATTGGAGAATTAGATTTTTATAATTCGCTAATCTCTAATTAACCAATCTCTAGAAGCAATGGAGCAAAGCGACTTATGCCGCAGCTTATCTTTGATTTTAGCTGGATAGATTTGATTGATATTATCATTGTTGCGTTTGTCATTTACAGACTCATGCTTCTTGTAAAGGGGACGAGGGCAGAGAGGATGCTGTTGGGGCTGGCTGTAATAGTTTTAGCCTATTTCATATCACAGAGAATGGAACTTGTTACCCTCCATTGGATACTGAGTAATTTTCTAAGTTCAATTGTAATAGTAATTATAGTGATTTTTCAGAGGGATATAAGACGCGTGTTAGTGCAGGTTGGCAGGACATCGTTTTTTGGCAGAGGGGAAGTTTTAAAGAATGAACTTTTTGAAGAGTTGGCAAGGGCGGCTTTTCAGATGTCGCAAAAAAAAATTGGCGCATTGCTGGTAATAGAAAAGGATGTGGGTTTGGGAGATTATATAGATATGGGAATAGAGGTGGATGCAAGGGTAAGCTCAGAGATGCTGCTTTCTATCTTTAACCCCTTATCGCCGGTGCATGACGGAGCGGCCATAATCAGGAAGGCAAGGATAAGCAAGGTAGGATGTTTTCTTCCATTGGCCAGTGATCAGGAGATAAGCAAGTCTTTAGGAACAAGGCACAGGGCTGCCATTGGGCTTGCAGAGGAAACAGATGCAGTTGTTATTGTTATTTCAGAGGAGACGGGGGAAATTTCTCTGGTTGCTGACGGAGAAATAGATAGGAATATGGATGCGGTGGCATTGCTTAAAAGACTCAAGGATATGTTTGTGGGGAGCAATTCACACACTGCCAGATAAATGCGGTGCGTAAAGTAAAAGCAGAAAAAGGCATGGGAGAGGGTTTCTTGCAAAGGTTTTTTTTAAAAAATACAATTTTAAAGATAATAGCCGTTGTGTTTGCAATTGCCTTGTGGTTTCTGGTAGTTGGTGAGAAGAGGACGGAAGTTGGTTTTTTGATACCCATTGAATTCAGAAACATGCCTAAAGATATGATAATAGTTGGCGAAGCTGTCAGGGAGGTGGAGATAAGGCTTCTTGCATCAAAAAAAGTTCTGGCAAATCTTTCTCCAGCCCAGTTATCCGCGTCAATCGACCTTTCTACAGTTAAACAAGGTCTAAACAATCGCAGGATTATCCACACAGATATAAAAACGCCAAAAGGTGTGGAAATAATAAAGGTAAATCCATCATCTATATTAGTTCATGTGGAGTCTATTGTCAGCAGGCTTGTCCCTGTAAAGGTGAAAATATCCGGAAGTTCGGCATCAGGTTTTAGTGTGAAAGGTATTTCCGTTGAGCCGGATGCGGTGGTATTATTTGGAACACAAGTTCAATTAAGAGATATAAATGAAATATATACTGAGCCAATGGATATAACAGGGATAAGGACAGATAAGACAAAAATGCTTGCTGTCCAGCTGGATGATACGAAGTTTAAAAAGGCAGAGCCGGATGTGGTAAAGGTAAAGGTTTCTATTAAACGTTTACGTTGAAAACATCTTGCACATCCTGTGGGCTGGTTATTAACTTTCAATCACTTGCACTTTATATTTTTGTTTTGATATTATCAGCTGGTTTTTATGAAATAATATACGGAAAGGGAAAAACTTATGAGAAAATTGTTTGGCACAGACGGGGTGAGAGGGGTTGCAAATATCTACCCAATGACTTCAGAGATTGCTATGCAGCTCGGAAGGGCAATAGCGTATGTATTCAAAAAAGAACCGAGAAGGCATAAAATTGTAATTGGAAAAGACACAAGACTGTCCGGGTATATGCTGGAAACCGCAATGGCCTCCGGCATATGCTCTATGGGTGTTGATGTAATGCTGGTTGGGCCTCTTCCCACGCCAGGCATAGCCTTTATTACATCAAGTATGAGGGCAGATGCAGGCGTTGTAATTTCAGCATCCCACAATTCGTATCAAGATAACGGCATAAAGTTTTTTTTAAGAGATGGTTTTAAACTGCCGGACAAGATAGAAGCAGAGATAGAGAGCTTCATATTTGACAATGGCGAGCCATCACACAGACCAACAGCAAGCGATATTGGCAAGGCATATAGGATTGATGATGCAATCGGCAGATATGTCGTATTTGCAAAAAATACATTCCCAAAAGAACTGATACTGGACGGTTTGAAGATAGCGGTTGACTGTGCCAACGGCGCTGCATACAAGGTTGCGCCTGAGGTTTTTTATGAGCTGGGCGCGGAGGTTTTTCCAATCGGTGTCCAGCCTGATGGTGAAAATATAAATGAAGGGTGCGGTTCATTATATCCGGAGGTCGTTGCAAAACTGGTTAAAGAAAAAAAGGCCGATATCGGCATTGCCTTGGACGGCGATGGAGACAGAGTAATCCTCGTAGATGAAAAAGGGACAGTTTTGAGCGGCGACCATCTTATGGCAATAGTAGCGACTAGGATGCTGAAGCAGAACGCATTAAAAAATAAAACCCTGGTTACAACTATTATGAGCAATATTGGCCTTGAAGAGGCTGTAAAAAACGCAGGCGGTAAAGTTATCAGAACTAATGTGGGCGACAGATATGTGGCGGAAGAAATGCTGAAATGCGGCTACAATCTTGGAGGTGAGCAGTCGGGGCACATACTGTTCATGGACCACACGACAACGGGAGATGGGATTATCTCTGCCCTGCAGGTTTTGGCCATAATGATTAATGAGAATAAAAAGCTTTCAGAGCTTGCCGGCACTATGAGGCAGTTCCCTCAGGTTTTGGTAAATATAAAGGTTAAACAAAAAAAAGACTTTTTTAAAATACCTCAAATCGCAGGCAAGATACGTGAGATAGAAAACAAATTAGATGGCAACGGCAGATTGTCGGTCAGATATTCCGGCACAGAGCCGCTTGCGAGGGTTATGCTTGAAGGAAGAGATTCAAAAGAGATTAAAAAAATGGCAAGATATATTGCCGAGGCTATAAAAAAGGAGCTTGGATAAAAAAGTAAAGTGTCAAAGTAGAAATGTCAAAGCGCCAGAGTGTTAGAGAAAAATCTTTGACCCTATGACTCTTTGATGTTTTGACGTTTTTCAAAGGAGCCGAGCATGGCAAGATTATATGTTAATGTAGACCACGTTGCAACAATAAGGCAGGCAAGGCGTGCCAAAGAACCAGACCCGGTAACTGCGGCGGCGCTGGCAGAACTTGGCGGCGCTGACGGCATAACAATTCATCTCCGTGAAGACAGGCGGCATATTCAGGACAGAGATGCAATCATTTTAAGAAAGACGATTAAAAGCAAACTGAACCTTGAAATGGCTGCAACACAGGAGATGTTGAAGATTGCCCTTGAGTTAAAGCCTGATATGGTTACCTTTGTCCCTGAGAAACGACAGGAACTAACAACAGAAGGGGGCCTGGATGTAAGGACGCAGCGGGAGCCTCTCAAGAAAATTATTACAACACTTCGGGAAGCGGGCATGAGAGTAAATCTCTTTATTGACCCTGAACCGGAGCAGGTGAAAGCCAGTCACAGGATGGATGTAAGCGGGGTGGAGATACATACAGGAAAGTATTGCGATGCAAATAATGGAGTAATGAAGGATGAAGAATTGAAGCGGATATACAATACATCTCTCCTTGCATCCAAGCTTGGCATGGCAGTGCATGCAGGCCACGGCCTTGATTATTACAATGTAAAAAAAGTGGCAGAAATCAAAGAGATTGAAGAATTTGCAATCGGCTTCAGCATAATAGCCAGAAGTGTTTTTGTCGGCATAGAGAAAGCGGTTAGGGAGATGAAGGAGTTGGTGAAATAAAGCTCGTTATACGCGACCGTGAACCGTGTCCGTGAAGAGCAAAAGATTTTAAGAAGTAGTTTTCATACGGTCACTGATAACGGACACGAACCACGGTTTTCTTATGATACACGGCATTGGCATAGACATTGTGCATATTCCCAAATTTAAAAAAGCAGTGGAACGATGGGGAGATAGATTTAAAAACAGAATCTTCACGCAACATGAATTGATGTATTGCGAGAAGAGAAAATTTTATGAGCAGCACCTTGCAGCGCGTTTTGCTGCGAAAGAGGCGTTTTTAAAGGCCATCGGATGTGTGATACAATTCGCTGATATTGAGATTCTCAATAACCCCAATGGCTGCCCTTATATTGTTCTAAGTAAAAACCCGAAATATAGAATCCAAAATTTAAAAACACATCTCACCATCTCCCACGATGGCGATTACTGCATTGCTCAGGTCATATTAGAAAAGAATTAATTCAAAAAATGCAGTTGCATTTTTTGACAAACGCAATCTTGTCTCCTGATAGAAACTTTCAGGGGCGGGATCTGGCTCAAACCCTGCGTTTGCACCCTAAAAATAAAAACTAACTGCATTTTCGAGTTAATCATGCTTACGATATTAAAACGGTTTTTGAGCAAAAAATAGAGGAAATAGTGACTGTCTACCGAACCTCCATATCCTCTGCCCACTCAACAACCTCGCTTGTCACAATCTCCCGCTTACCCATGAGATAGCCATACCATTTATAAGCAGAATCCGACACGGTAACAATCGCAAGCAGAGCCATCATTGCAACCAGCGCTGCATCTAGTTTAAAGGTAAACACATCAGCAGGACTTATTGCCTTGCCGGCCTTGTCTATGAATATCCAGAAAAGTTTCCATGATGCTGTCAGGGTGGTTATAAACATAAAGAGCATTGGCAAGAATGTTACCCATGCATACTTAAGCCTTCCCATCTTTATAATAATTGTTGTGCCGATACAGAAGGCAAGGGCAGCAAGCAGTTGATTAGCCACGCCAAACATAGGCCATATCGTAGAAATGCTTCCTGAATGGATGAGATAAGCCCAAGCGCCGACAACAACAAGACTTGTAAATATGGTCCCGGGCATCCAGTTGGTTTTTGCCAGGGGCTTGTAGGCATATCCGCCAAGCTCCTGTAAAATAAACCGGGCAACCCTTGTGCCTGTGTCAACGGTTGTCAATATAAAGAGCGCTTCAAACATCAGGGCAAAGTTGTACCAGTAGGGCATAAGACCCTTCATGCCGGGAAGGCTTGAGAATATGTATGCCATACCCACAGCCAGAGAAACAGCGCCTCCCGGTCGTCCGGCCACATCAACGCCAACAGTTTGGGAAAGTTCTTGAATCTTGCTCACAGGGAATCCAAGCTGGGCTAATTGTTCAAATGATAGTTTTGTGTTTATTGCAAAGTAGTCGCCGGGGATTAGTATGGTTGCGGCAATTACGGCAATGACTGCAACAAAACCCTCCGCAAGCATAGCACCGAAGCCAATCATTCTTATTTCGGATTCACTCTGAATCATTTTGGGTGTTGTGCCTGATGATATAAGGGAATGAAACCCTGATACTGCTCCGCAGGCAATGGTTATAAACATGAACGGGAAAACGCTCCCAGGTATTATTGGCCCTCCGCCGTCAATAAACTTTGTTACCGCAGGCATCTGAATGTCGGGAGAAAGCAGTATCACCCCCATGGCCAGCAGCAATACCGTGCCTATTTTCATATAGGTTGAGAGATAGTCCCGGGGGCAGAGGAGCAGCCATACAGGTAGCACTGATGCAACAAAGCCGTAGAGCGCCATGAGGAAGACAAGGGAATTTTTACTGAGATTAAAATACGATTCAAGACCTGATCCCGGGATATATCTCCCCAGTATTACTGCGAGGAGGAGGAGCACAACGCCAATTATACTTACCTCAGCAACTTTGCCATACCTTATTTTATAGAGGTAAATACCCATAAAAAGGGCTATGGGTATGGTGGCAGAAATCGTAAAGGTTCCCCATGAACTATGGGATAGCGCATTCACAACAGCAAGCCCAAGGCCTGCCAGGGCAACGATGATAATGAATAATATGGCAAGGGCTGCGGTAATGCCTGCAACAGGGCCAATCTCATCCTTTGCAATCTGGGCAAGGGAGCGGCCGTTTCTTCTGACAGATGCCGCAAGGATTACCGTATCATGCACAGCGCCGCCGAGCGCTGCTCCAATCAATATCCAGAGGAATCCGGGCAGATAACCAAACTGTGCTGCCAGCACCGGTCCTATGAGCGGTCCTGCGCCTGCAATGGCGGCAAAGTGATGCCCGAAGAGAACCCATTTGTGTGTTGGATGGTAATCTCTGCCATCCGCAAGCCTTTTGCAAGGAGTGATTCTTCTATCATCAATGGTTAATACCTTTGCAGTTATAAATGCGCCATATAATCGGTATGAGATTACAAAAAAACATGCGGCTGCCACAACAAACCAAAGGGCGTTAACGTGTTCCGATGGCTTGATTATCTGCGCTACAACAGACAGTGCGAAGGCGCCGATTATGGCGGTAAGGGCCATGATGATATTGGATAGTTTCATAGTGGCGCTATTATAACTTAGACGGTGGTATCAGGTCAATATCCTTAGATAACAGGGTAAAGCAGCAAGATTTACATTACCCGGCTACTGACATTTCTTGACAAAGGTTTATCTTTTGGAGTAAAGATATATATTAGGAGCAAGATTTTCTTAATTGCCCTTTATTGCTCTTTATGATATTCGGATAGCGCACATGCATAATTTGCAAAACACCTTAAATAACCTTGAGGCAGGGCTCATAATTATTGATCAGGATCACCGTGTAGAGTGGATGAATCAAAAGGCAGTGGAATGGCTTGGGCCATTTGTACAGATAGGTAAAAGGCGCAAGTGTTACAGAACCATAGTATATAGTAAAGATTTCTGCGCAAGCTGTCCAACGGGCAGAACTATAGACTACGGAACCCCCACCCATTACGAATTTAATCTCCCATCAGGCGTATCCACTAAAATATCAGAAAGCGGCAACCCGGTTGCCTTTGAAATAATTGGCATTCCTGTGTTTGACAAGGACCGCCATGTTTCAAAAGTTATTGAACTTATTCTGGATATTACTGAGAAAAGTATTGAAAAGATAATGTCAGAAGAACTCATGGTCCACATAGAGAAGATGGCAGCCATAGGGCAGCTTGCAGCAGGGGTCGCCCATGAATTAAATACGCCACTTGCGACCATATCTATTATATCAGAGGAGCTCAATAGCATAACCGAAGGGCTGTCAGAAGGAAGATTTACCAGAGATGAGTTAAGGGATTATCTTTCAGATATAAATAGCGAGATAAAGAGGTGTCAAACCATTATAGGGGATCTCCTGAGCTTCTCAAAGAAGGGCGTATCCGAACATATAGAGACGGATTTAAACAGTCTTGTATCAAAGGCCATAAATCTTATTCAGAAGGGAGAGGGTTATAAAGGGGTTACGATATTAAAGGATTTCGACGCCTCTGCTCCTGTTGTAAAGACCGACCCGGGCAGGTTCAAACAAGTTGTCTTCAATGTGCTTAAAAATGCAGTGGAGGCAGTAATGGGCAAAGGGGACGGGAGGGTTATTGTATACACTGTTAAAGATGGCTGTTCTGCCAAGGTGGTTGTCAGTGATAATGGCCCTGGTATACCGGCAGAGAATCTGAAAAAAGTCTTTGAGCCATTTTTTACCACAAAGCCGGTTGGCAAGGGGACCGGCCTTGGCCTTTCTGTGAGCTATGGCATTATGAGGGACCTGATGGGCGATATCAAGATAAACAGCCGGATTGGAGAAGGGGTAGAAGTATCACTTCTCTTGCCAACGGAGTAGATAGATATTTTGAATTGCAAATTGAAGATAGACTTTGTATTTTTCAATGGAGCGAAGCGGTATGAATATTCTGATAGTTGATGATGATAATATTTTTAGAAAACATATATCAAAGGCCCTTATGAGACGTGGTTACAGGGTTACCTCCGTTGATAATGGCAAAGAGGCAGTGCGTATGGCGGCAGATACAATATTCGATGCTGCCTTTGTGGATATGAAGATGCCTGATATGAATGGTATTGAGGTGGTAAGGGAATTGAAAGAGATGCAGCCTGCCCTGAAAAGCGTTATTCTGACAGGCTACGGTAGTATCGCAACGGCAGTAGAGGCTATGAAGATTGGGGCATACAACTATCTTATCAAGCCGTGCGAGATAGAAGAAATGGAGTCTGTTATCAGGGCGGTTGCAAGCCATGAGTCGGGAGTTAAGGGCAGGGACTTTTCAGAGATTTATCACGGCATCGCAGGCAATAGTCCCGCAATACAGAAGGTTATTTCTATTATCCGGCAGGTTAAGGATTCTCCGTTTGCTGTGCTTATCACAGGGGAGAGCGGCACAGGCAAGGAACTTACAGCCAGGGCTGTTCATTTCGACAGCATAAGAAAAGAACGGCCGTTCATTGCAATAAACTGCGCTTCATTAAAGCCGGACCTTCTGGAAAATGAACTGTTTGGCCATGTAAAAGGCGCCTTTACAGGCGCCACTGATAATAAGGATGGATTGTTAAAAGTTGCAGACGGCGGGACTCTGTTTATAGATGAAATAGGAGATATGAATTTGACTGTTCAGGCAAGCCTTTTAAGATTTCTGGAGACAGGCATATTCAGACCGCTTGGCTCCACCAGAGAGCTCAAGGTGGATGTGCGGATTGCGGCGGCCATAAACAAAGATATAGAGGAGGAGGTAAAGGCCAAAAGATTTCGCCACGACCTCTATTACAGGCTGAATGTCTGCAGAATAAACATGCCGCCTTTAAGAGATAGAAAAGAGGATGTGCCTATACTTGCAAAATATTTTCTGCTTTCCTCGCCTCTGGCAAAAGAGAGGGGAATTGCCGTTTCCGACGACTCTATGGGCGTGTTGACAGCTTACCGTTGGCCTGGAAATGTGAGGGAGCTTTTCAACATCTTAAGCAGGGCCATGCTCCTTTCCAATGGGAATATCATAACAAAAGGCATTATAAACTCTATCCTTCCTGATAAAACCCGCCTGTTGAATCAAGCGCCTTCTGCTCCAAGCCTTGATGCTATGGGAAAAAGATATCTTCTTGAAAGCCTTAATGCCAACAACTGGAATATAACCAAAACCGCCGCTCACCTCGGCATAGATAGAAGAACCCTCCAGAGGAAAATAGCTAAATATCAGATAAAGAAAAATGCATCTTACGAATGAGTTCATAAGTAAAGACACATAAATTAATCGTCATGCCAGAAGTTCTTAATCGGGCATCCAGTTCTTTAGCTGTCTGGATTCCCGCTCAACGGACTGCGGGAATGACAATTGTGGCTTTACTTATGACCGCCTTAGTAACTCCTCTATAACCTGTCTTTTAAAAATTCTCCCAATGCCTTACCCACCCTGCCTATATGCTCTGTCCACCAGGAAGAAAGCAAACTATTCGTAATGATTACGGTAGAAAGGGTTGCCCCTGTCTGTCCAAGCTTGTTTTTAAATTCATAAAAATCCTTTCTAAACTGTTCGTGCATGGCCTTGTGGGATGTATAATCAGGGTAGGAATGCCCTTTTTGCAGCCTCTCTTCTGCGCTGAAATGGGTTTCTATATAATCTTCCATAAACTTCAACACATTCATAACCTCACCCTTTCCCTTCCCATGTTGACAGGCATCAAACAGGGAATTAATTCTTTTAAACAACTCCTTATGCTGATTATCTATATCGGCTATGCCTGTTGCCAATGCCTCTGTCCATTGCAGCGCCATAAATCATTGCCTCCTTATTTTTGTAGGGTGGGCTTTGCCCACCGATAATTGGCGGGCGCAGCCCGCCCTACTTTTTAAAATCCCAGTAGCCTTTCAAAGCCATCCCAGAGGAGCTTTCTCGCCTCAGGTTTTTCAATGCCCCTGTTCTGAGCATATACAAGGACTGGCCTATTTTACATCCCTGACTTTTCCTTTACCACATCCATGACCTGTAGAGTAATCTCCCCTATACCCTTTTCTCTTGCATAGCTTATAATAGCCCTTTTTGCCATAGGTTGAACGAAGGACGGCGCCTTTTTAAGCCTCTCCTCTGCCTCTTTTGTCCATACAATATAAGCATCTGCCAATGGCTGTCTGTCAGCCATAAGACCATTTGTCAATGTCAGGGGCTCATGCGGCACAGCGCCGCCGCCGATATTTACCCCCAATGTCCTGACAAGCTGGGTCTCCTGTGGATTTGTAAGCATTGCAATCTGGTTATTGCATTTTGGGCAGCCAAATATAATACTTACCGAACCCTCCTCGGGGGCGTCTGCATTTATAAACTTCATTGGTTCATCGCATCCAACACATAGAAATTTCATTTTTCACCTCCTAATAATTCGGCAACCCTATTTCCAATCTGCATAATTGCCTTTGCAGAAGGAGAATCTTCAGCCTCTGATAAAAATGCCCTCCCTTTATCAAGCGCCACTGAGATTAAAGGATCAAAGGGGATTTTCCCCATATAGGGTATATCCATGATTGCGGACATCTCCTTTACAGAGCCGCCTAAAAATAAAGGCTCTTCATTGCCGCATTTCTTACAGATATATCCGCCCATATTTTCTATTAAACCGATTACTGGAATATTCAACCCCTTTACAAGGCTGATGGACTTCATAACCACAAGTTCTGAAACCTCAGATGGTATTGTTACCATTATCACGCCATTTAGGTCCGGGATTAGGTTTATAATGTCATTTAAGCGATTTGGCCCTGGAGGGAGGTCTATGAAAAGCATATCCAGATCACCCCAGCATGTATCAGTCAGGAACTCCCTGACCGTTCCAATCTCCGCTGTTCCAACCCAGGTATGAGTAGACGATGGCCCATTCCATGCGACAGGGGTCTCATCAAAGGGTAAAAGCATGTCCATGGACATAATCTTTATCCCAGAATATCCTATTGC
>JACRNJ010000043.1 GCA_016219285.1 Deltaproteobacteria bacterium | reverse complement strand
CCCTTTGCGCCTTTCTCTGCCTTTAGTTCCTTTACCGCACTATAAAACTCACTCCTTGAAAATATCTGTAGAATCTGACCAAAGATACTGCTAAACTTAGTCATGGGAAGCCTCCTCTCAGGTTTTTTGTTTCTACTCAAGAATATCTTACCTGATGAGGCTTCCTTTTAAAAACTTATTTTGGACAGATGTGTCTTGAAACCTGAAACTTTTATCTTATATGGAATATAGATTCCTCTCTAAAAAAGGAATTGCCTCTTTTTTAACAGGCCTGTTAAAAGAATTTAAGGTCTACGGCCCTATTAAGAAGGACGGTTTCCCGCTGTATGGCGAGATTGCCTCAGAAAAAGATATAAACCTTTTTCACACCCCAACCCACCTGTCGCCAAAACAGTATTTATTCCCACCCAAAGAAACATTGTTAAAGTTTAAAAACGGAGAAACTCCAAGCATAGAATCTGTCGTAGAGGCAAATGATCAGATACTCTTCGGCATCCATGCTTGCGATATCCATGCAATAAGGCTCCTTGACAGGGTTTTTTCTTACAGACCATCTGATATAAATTATATTAAAAGAAGAGAAAAGACGGTTATTGTAGGCATAGACTGTATCCCCGATAAATACTGCTTTTGCAAGGGTGTAAATACAATGACTGTGGACTCAGGTTTTGACCTCTTTCTCCACCCCCTGATAAGTCCAAACGGAAAAAGTAATAGAATAAATTCAGATAGAAAACCTGCCAACTTGGGCCAAGATATGAGCGCTGGGTTTTTAGTGGAGATAGGAACACAAAGAGGTAAAGAGCTGCTTCGCAAGCACACAAAAACCAGAAAGACAACAGTTAAAGAGATTAGAAAAATTGCCGAATCCAAAAACAAAAAGGCCGAATTATTTACAAAATCAATAAATGCAGAGCCATCCAGTCTGCCTCTTATCTATTCAGGCAGCTATAACAGCCCTGTATGGGAAAAGATTGGCAAGATTTGTTATGGATGCGGCTCATGCAATAATGTGTGCCCAACATGTTACTGCTTTGACGTAAGAGATAATATCCAAGCCAATCTAACAGAGGGAGAAAGGTACCGGGTGTGGGATGCATGCCTCTTGGAGGACTTTGCAAAGGTTGCAGGAGGCCATAATTTCAGAAAAACAAGGGGGGAAAGGCTCAGACACAGATTTAATAGAAAGTTTCAGTATCAGGTGGATAAATTTGGAGGGTTGTTTTGCGTTGGCTGCGGCAGGTGCAGCAGGACATGTCTGGTCAATATCAATATCGTTGAGGTAACCAATGAGCTTATCGAAGAATCAAACAAACGTTCCTGATATACCATCGCCACATCTGCCAAGGCTTGCAAGCATAGAACGAGTCTCAAGACTCACTGAAAAAGAAAGGCTATTTAAAATAGCCCTTGAAGATAAAAAATCTCTTGGCCATGCGCCAGGACAGTTTATCATGCTCTGCATTCCCGGCTACGGCGAGGCGCCCATATCCATATCATCTCCGCCCGATAGAAATAACACGTTCGAGATATGCGTCAGGGCGGTTGGCAACCTTACAAACGCCCTGCACAACCTGATGCAAGGAGACCGGTTGTGGATTAGAGGGCCTTATGGAAAAACCTTTCCTATTGAAAACCTGAAAGGCAAAGACCTGCTCTTTATTGCAGGCGGCATAGGCCTTGTGCCTATGCGGTCTTTGATAAAGGCTGTTCTTGCCGAGCGTCCATCTTACGGCAGAATAAACCTGCTCTACGGCGTGAAAAGCCCTGAAGAAATACTTTTTAAAGATGAGTTGACACAATGGCAGCAAACCGGCAATGTAAATAGTAGTATTACTATTGATAAACCACACCCTGAGTGGAAGGGGCACACAGGCGTTGTAACAACGCTTCTTCCGCCGCTAAAGATTGATGAAACAAGGACTGTTGCAATAGTGGTCGGGCCGCCGGTTATGTATAAATATGTGCTCATGAGCCTTGGAGATAAAAGGATTGCAGGCCACGATATCTATTTATCGTTGGAAAGAAAAATGAAATGCGGACTTGGTAAATGCGGCCACTGCCAGATAAATTCCGTGTATGTATGCCAGGAAGGGCCTGTATTCAGATTAAGCGACATACGGTATTTGAGGGAGGCTATTTGACAAATGAGATTTTAAAGCCCCTGAAACATCGCCGCATCATTCTACAATGGCAAATGCCAAAGCAATATCCTTTGCATAAGCAAGACTTAAAAAAACCTTTTTCCCCAGTGTAATAACACCAGCGTTTGAATACAGTTTCACTATTGGTCTGCCAGAAGGCGTATTTATAATTTCAATATCCCTCCACCCAATCTCTTTACTCCAACCTGTGCCTAATGCCTTCATAACAGCCTCTTTCGCAGCAAATCTGCCTGCAATATGCCTGTACGAATGCCTTTTTGTAAAGACATATTGTCTTTCGTTATCAGTAAGCAGTCTGTCAAGAAAGGCATTATTATACACAGATTTTTTTAACCGCTTGATGCTCGCAATATCTACGCCAACTGAAAAAATCATTCTACCACCTTAATTTCCAATCTCGGCCTTGCGCCAACCAGATGCCACCATCTGCAATATTTTGTACCCGCGAAAATGTATTTGGTTTTCCTTTTTCGGGTTAAATTGTAAATTTTAACTTCTTGTTTTGCAATTTGCATTTTTAAATTATCTCCTTCATTGTCAGTGAATCGTATCTTTTATCTCTCTATCCATATCACCTGTAATAGAGGTCTCAGGGAGGTTTTTGTAAAATTTGTCCCTGCAAACTTTACATAGTATAAATACCGCTTCGTGGTAAACATCACTTTCTAAGGTCTTCTGGTCGATATCCTTCATATCTTTAAGCATCTCTACCATGCTTGATTCTACATCACCAGAATAATCTTCAAGAAAACCGTCAAAATCCGCAAAGCTCTCTACCTTAACAACATATTTAAGACTTGCTTCAGGAAGTTCTTTGGCACATGAATGGCATCTAATTTTATTCATATATATTCCTTTCTTATATTTTGGAGCAAGGTAACCGTATTGCCCTTTTTACATCCATATGGCCGGCTTGCCCAATATTACATAATAATCTTAAAAGAAAAACCACTACCTTGTCAATCCAATTGAAATATGTTATTGAAACTTCATCATGTCAAATTTGGAAACCATCCTATCACGGGATGCCTATATCCTCTCTATTGAAGTAAGGCTTTTCTGGCTCGTAGCGCTTCTATACGGAATATGCTTAATCTTGTATCTCATTCATCTTACTACAAAAAAGACAGGAGCAGGGAGATTAGCCACAAATATGCTTTGGGTTGCTGTAATAACACATGCAGGTTTGATACTTTTGAGAACATTTGAGGGGCAAAGGGCGCCCTTTCAAACCCTTTATGAAAGCCTGTCGTGGTTTGCATGGTCGGCATCCATTACATATCTCTATGTAGAAAGAAAATGGAAAGATATATTCCTGCCGGGCATACTCGTAACATCTCTTGCCGTTGGCGCGTCTCTGTATGCGCTGCTGACAAGAAGCCCTGCCGTGGAACCACTATCGCCGCCGCTTCAGAGCTACTGGTTTGAATGGCATGTAATCCTCGCATTTTTATCATATGCAGTATTTGTTGTAAGCTGTTCAATAGAGATAGTTTACCTTGCAATCAATTCTTCTGTGAAAAAGGGCTTGAGGCTGGAATATGGTCTTAATAGAGGCAATCTTGAAACATTTCACAGGACATCTTTCAGGCTTGCATTGTTCGGCTTCCCGCTTCTTACATTTGGCATATTTTCAGGCGCCGCATGGGCAAACGAGGCATGGGGCAGATATTGGGGCTGGGATCCGAAGGAGACATGGTCGCTCATCACATGGACAGTATTTGCAATATACCTGCATTCTATGTCCATACAAAAATGGAAGGAGTTGCCTGCCTCTCTATTCAACATATTAGGCTTTATATGTATGCTTATGACATTTATTGGTGTAAACTGGCTTGCCAGACTTTTAGGCATACCAAGTTTACATTTATATGCAATGTAGATTTAAGAACCAGTAAAGAGGAGAGGCGGAGAAACGGGGAGGCGGAGAAAAATCTTTTCCCCGTTTCTCCGATTCACGACATCATAACCCATGACTATCTTTAGAAAGATCAAATCTATCAACTGGCCTGGCATCCGGGAAAACAAACTCTACAGAAATTTAGCATCTCTTAAGACCTCCTGCATATTGCTTTGCATACTTGCCTGCTTTTATATTATTGGAACTATATTTCCTCAGGGCGCCCAGTTTAATGATTATATAAAATCAGGAGGCGGTTTTATAACTTTTGTCATCTTTTTTGACCTTTTGAATATATTTAATACACCTGCTTTTTTAATTATTGCCCTTGTTTTATTTATCAATCTGGCAATCTGCACATTCGAAAGATTTCTTACACTCTGGAGCCGGAGCAAGGCTGCGGCAGCGGATTGGCAATTTACACCATCATATACATTTCCGCTTGACATAAAGCATGAACTGAAAAGCGCTGAAGAAAGTGTAAAAGAGATATTTAAAAAGGAACTGCGGTTTAAAGAAAAGGCTTGCCAAACTTATGGCATATATACAATGGAAAAGGGCTGGTCGTATAGATGGCTTACATGGATTTATCATATTGCTATCCTGTTTTGTTTTTTGGGGTTTCTTATGACCTACCTGTTTTCGTTCGAAGATGAAATTGCCCTTTATCCCGGAGAGGTTACAGTAATAAAACCAACTGCAGCAAGCAGGTGGAATAAAAGCTGGGGCAACAAATCCCAACCCCTCGGTTTTAAACTTGAGCTTGCGGAGTTTATAACAGAATACAATCAACTCCCTAAGTTGGAATATCCTGCCGACAAACTATCAAGGCTGGCATTCGCCATGGGCTGGAAAGACCCCAAATATACATTAAAGGAAGAATCTTACTTCCCGAAAGACTGGAAGAGCAGGCTCAAGGTTATAAAAGGAAAACGAACTGTTTTAGAAAAGACAATTGAAGTAAATGATCCTCTCTCGTATCAAGACATAACCTTTTATCAGGCTGCGTATAAGCAAAATCTGAAAATACAGATAGATGACAATCCTATCCTTTTTGAAACCGAGACAGGAAAGGAGTTGATTATACCAGGCGTAGATGGAATGCTTAAGTTTGACACAATGATGACAGGCACATTATTTAAAAAAGAGGGAGGCATAGAAAAGATAAGACCATTTACAGAGGTTACCCTTGTAAAAAAAGAGGGCAGTGGAAAAACAGAGGCAGAAAATATCGGCAAACTGGAGCAAGATGGCGCAATATATATTGACAACAAAAGAATCAGCATCAAAGAATTTAAAGAAGCGTCTATCTTAAGCTATCGTTATGACCCAGGGGTGCCGCTGCTGTGGTGGTCTGGTGTTGTTGTCCTATTAGCAATGTCATTAAGGGTATTCGGGGCATGGTACAGGATAACCTACAGAATAGAGGAGAAAGACGGAGCATCTTATCTGCTTCTTAAGGTAAATACAAAAGGGCTGATAGCAGACCATGAAAGACTTATAAAAAAGGTAAAACATGCTCTTATAAGCGCTGCGGAACCAATAGACCATGATACACCGGTTTGATTTAAAAAGAAGAAAAAAGATAGAAGTAAGAAACAAGAAAAACTTTTTAATGCGCTATCCATGCTGTTCTTACACTCAACCCCTTATAATCTCCTTTACAGCGCCTATGTTTATCCCAAAAATTCCCTTCCTACATTAAACCCAATCAGTTGAAGAATCTTTGCCATAAGCATAAGCTAACCTCCTTGTTTAACCCGCATTTAATTCCAATTTGGCTTGGTTGCCCTCCCCGACACTTAAAAGTTTGTCTTGAAATTTTTCCAGCTTTTTATCTGCCTCGTCGTATTTTGTCCGCGCATTGTTCAGATGAGTGCCGACAATCTCAAAATCTTTGAGAAACCTGTCAAAATCCGCTCTCAGTTTTTCAAGGTGAGATAATATTTCCATAGCCTGCTCGCTTACCTCAAGCCCTCGTAAACCAAGGAGGATTGTCTGAAGATAGGCATAGAAGCTGTTTGGCGATACCGACACAACCCTTTTTGCAAATGCATAGTTTGCTATACTCTTCTCCTCTCCAAAGGATTCATCTTTTATAATTGTCTCATAATAGACATTTTCGGCAGGAATATACATCAGGGCAAAGTTGAATGTGCCTTCGTCGGGCTGGATATACTGGCCTGCAATGGCATCTATATGTTTTTTAACATCTGATATAAATTTCTTTTTATTGGATTTACGGTCTTCATCTGTCCGGCTTTCTACAAGCCTTTTAAAATTTTCCAGAGGGAATTTTGAATCAACAGGAATAAGGCCATTGGCAAGCTGTATAACAGCATCAACCCTTGTTCCGTTCTTGAATGTATATTGAAGTTTAAAGTTTGCCGGCGGGAGTATCTGGGCAAGAAGGTCGCCGAGAAATAGTTCGCCAAGCCCTCCTCTCAGTTTTGGCGACCTTAATATCTCCTGCAGACTTGCTATATCTTTACCAACATCAAAAACCTGCTGTGTAGCCCTGGAAAGTTCTCCGATATCTCTCTTTACATCTCCCACAACACGCGCTGCATTGTCCATCCTTTGTCCTAATTGGCCCGTTGCATTCTGCAACTGCTGGCTTACAGAATTTAACTGGCTGTTTACCTGAGATGTAACATTGGAAAGCTGCTGGTTAATGGTCTGGATATTAACTGCAAGCTTTTCTGAAAGCTGCTGGCGGAGATTTAAAATCTCATGCTGCATCAACGAAAGGGCGGGATCTATTGTCTGTTTTTTTTGACCGAAGATACTCCACAGAATAAGTAGTATTAAAATGCCAAGAAGGATTGCAATGACAATTTCCATACGTTTTATAGGCTGAGGTTAAGGTTGAGGTTGAGAAAAGGCTCGCCAATATTCTTTACCCTTAACATTAGCATTAGCCTTGTCTCTCCCTATACTCCCTTGCCTGATGCACAAATGCCTCCATCCTTGTTTTGGAGTTTGTGTCTTCAAGACCCTCGTAGACCATATTGAGATATGGGATATTGCCTTTTTCTTCTCTAACCTTTTTCAGTATCGCATTCACGACTGTCCCTGGCATACAGGTAAAAGGCATGGCATTTACAATCCCGTGAGCGCCATTCCGTATATAATCCATTGCCTTGCCCACGCTTAACACAGCCTCGCCCTCAAAGGAGTCATGGACATAAGGCTTGGAGAGTTTCAACACTTCTTCTGTAGTCGGCTCATGCCCGCCTCTCAAATCTCCATCAAGTATGTTTAAAAATTTATGTTCATCCCGCTTCTGGAAGAAATCATTTATTTTTGTCCTGATATAGAGGCCGTAATTCCCCCTCTCCCAGTTTCTCCTCTTTGCCAGGAAGTTGGTGTAATAAATCCATTCACCGATGGGCGGCAGCCTTACCTCTGCGCCAAGCGCCTCTAACTGCTTAACAAGGTCTTCATTACTGAATCTGTTGCTCCTTACATATATCTCTCCAACGACGCCGACAACAGGCTTGTCTTTTTTATCATAGGTCGGTATTGCAAGAAATGCCTGTTTTGCCTCTATGATCTCTTTTTCAGGGAACCGTTTTTCTTTTATTACAGCGCATATTTTATGGACGCTTTCCCAGTATACCTTTTCTGTTTCGTCTGGATTCTTTTCGTAGGGCCTTGTCTCACGAAGCCGCTTTTCAAGTATATCTATGGCAACTATGCCCCACCACGCAAGTCGTGGAAAGTTGCCGCCGACCATGCCAAGTTCCTTATAAAAAGCCTCGTCCTGGTCAGGGGCATAGACTGGCACATCTTTATAGCCCATCTCATCAAGTATGAGCCGATGGTAACGATTATACTGGCCAAATCTGCAAGGCCCATTGCCTGAAGGCATAAAAAACGCAGACCTCTCCGGCTCAAAATCAGGCCTCTTGATAATCTTTACCATATCGCCTGTCGTAATGATGCTCGGATAACACTCTCTGCCGGAGGTATATCTTCTGCCCCATTTAAGGGTCTCATCGTCAGGCTCATGTATTATCTCCGCCTCAATACCGCATGCCTCAAAGGCCGCTTTCATTGCATAAACAGCATCAGCCATATTGGGCAGATAAATCTTTTTCTTAAGCCCGGTCCTGTGAACAGGCTGTTTTTCCATCTTCTGACTTCTGACTTCTGACTTTTGACTTCTTTTTCTGATATTCCTCAGGCTGTCTAAAAACGCCTCACACCTTGTTATTGCGCCTGCATCAGCGGAATGTTCGTCTATTTCAAGCTGGAGGAATGGTTTTCCCTTTGCAACATCTTTAAAGAAATGTGTGATAAACGAATCAGGGCCGCAGCCAAAATTTGTAATATAGACAGCATAAAGATTTGGATTCTCGTTTACCAACTTTGCGGCTGACAAAATCCTCTGACCCGACTTCCAATACATATCTGCTGCAAGGGTGTCGTCTATTGCATCATCCACCGGCAGCATGTCAAATGGTATTGCACAGACGCCCATGTCTCTCAGCTTCTGAGGCAATTCAAGGTTTATGCCGTTATCCATGGTGTTATACGGCCTGCCTACAATCACGAGAGCTATATCATCTGGACCAAGGCAACCGTGTTGCCGTGTTTCTACGCCGACATGGTCGGCTCGCTCCATATTTAACGCCTCTCTGCCTCTTTCCTGCATCCTCTTGTAGAAAGACATCTGACTTTTTTCAGCCGATGCAAGGGCATTATCTATCTCGCCTTGATTTTTGCCGAGCATCTTCCCGAATTCATAAAACTCTTTTTGCCTAATCCTTTCCGGCTTATTGAAGTGTATGACAGGCTTCAACACCTCAATACCAAGCCCGCTGAAATCAAATGCTGATTCAGAGAGATACGGCATTGTCTGGACATACGGACAGTGGTAAGTAAATGTCTGGCCTTTCTTTGCAGGCCTTAGATTTACTATGCTGGGAAGGAAGAGCTTTTTTACACCTTTGTTTATCAGTTCCTGGATATGTCCGTGGCTTACCTTGATAGGGAAGCAGGTCTCTGTAACTATCCTCTCCACCCCTTCCCGTATAATCTCTCTGTTGGTAGGTGATGAGAGTATAACCTTGAAACCAAGCTCATGGAAAAATGCCTTCCAGAAAGGATACATCTCATACATGTACAGTATCCTTGGGATGCCGATAGACGGCGCATCCTCAGAAAGTTTTTTCCCTTTATACGATGAAAATAATATCTTTTCCCTCTCCTGATAAAGATCGGGGATGGGATTATTTTTCTTTGCCGCCATGCTTATATCATACTTTTCACAGCGGCTGCCGTAATAGAGAGGCTCATCTCCTTCTACGACAACCTTTTTTATGTCGCATATGTTTGAACAGTCTCTGCATTCAAACGATGTCAGGGTATATTTCTTCTTGCTGAGGTCAAATCCCTTAAAATTAGTCCTTTTCTCCGGGTTCTTTTCCTGCATTGCAAGTATTGCCACGCCTATTGCGCCGGTAACATCGTGGTTTGCAGGAACAGTAATCTTTCTGCCGGTTACCTTTTCAAATGCAGCGACAACACCGAGATTTGCCGCAGTGCCTCCCTGAAAAAATATATTCTCGCCGATCCTTCTGTCTCCCACAACCCTGTTCAGATAATTATGCACAATGGAATAGGAAAGCCCTGCAACAAGCTCGTCCTTGCCAGCGCCCTTCTGCTGGTGGTGAACCATATCGCTTTCAATAAAGACCGTGCAGCGCTCTCCCATGGAGGCAGGAGCGCCGCAGCCAAGCGCAAGTTCGCTGAATTCGCCCTTTATTGATATGCCAATCCTCTCTGCCTGTTCTTCAAGAAACGAACCTGTGCCGGCAGCGCAAACCTTGTTCATCTCAAAATCAACAACAACCCCGCTTTTTAATGCAATATATTTTGAATCCTGACCGCCTATCTCAAAGATTGTGTCTACTGTGGGATCAATGACAGCAGCAGCGGTCGCCTGGGCAGTAATCTCATTTCTTATGATATCTGCGCCAACAAAATCTCCTGTAAGATATCTGCCTGAACCTGTTGTGCCAACACCGATAACATCCACCTTATCTCCACACTCTTCCCCCACCTCAAGAAGTCCCTGCCTTACAGCCTCTATGGGCCTGCCTGCTGTTGCCAGGTATCTCCTGGATACAAGTCTCATCTCCTTATCCATAAGCACCACATTGGTACTTGTGGAGCCTACATCTATGCCAAGATAGGCTGGAACCTTTTCACCATGAGACAGATTTGAAACCTGTCCCCAATAACCTGTTTTATCATTCTGTGATGGATGTTTTTCGGGCCGTGAAAGTGAATCCAGTCCCCTTTCCTTCTTTCTGCCTGATTTTATATATTCCTCTAACTCTCTAAGCCCCTTGAATATAGTTTCAGTCTTTTCTTGACCCTTGAACCCTTGAACCCTTGAACCCCGCATCTTCTCCATTGCATTAAATACAGAACCAATGGCGCCCATTGATGCAAAATGTTTTGGTATAATATACTCGTCATCCTTGAGATCGAGAACATCTTTGAATGCCTTCCTAACGCCCAGATTTGCAGCAACGCCGCCCTGGAACGCAACAGGTCTTATAAACTCTTTGCCCTTTCCGATGCTGCTTTTGAAATTCCTCGCGACTGCATAACACAGCCCTGCAACAATATCATAGTCAGGTGTTGCCGCCTGCTGCAGGTGTATCATATCGCTTTTAGCAAACACGCTGCATCTGCCTGCAATCCTCGGCGGCTTTTCTGATTGCAGGGCAAGATTACCGAATTCTTCAATGGTAAGATTAAGCCGCGTTGCCTGCTGATCAAGAAAAGAACCTGTGCCTGCAGCACAAACAGAGTTCATCTGAAAGTCTTCGATCCTTATTTTTCCGCTATCACCATCAGGCGCAAAAAGAAGTAATTTTGCGTCTTCGCCGCCCATCTCTATTACTGTTCGTACCTCCGGATGAAAATATTCGACAGCCTTTGCCTGGGCAATGACCTCGTTTGTAAAGCTCGCACCTATGAGAGGAGCAATCAGTTTCCCAGCCGAGCCTGTAACAGCCGCCTTTATCATATGAACAGGAAACCTTGTAAGAACATCGGCAAGAACAGCAAATGTTGTCTCCAGCGGCTGGCCTTTTGTTCTTGTATAGCGCTCCTCAATGACATTTCTGCTTTCATCAATAACTACCGTATTTACACTGACAGAGCCTATGTCAATACCTATAAAAACAAATTCATTTCTATTCATGGTATACCTCCACATATTTGAACTCTAATCTTGAGACCTTTGAATAACACGCATCACCCTGAGCTGAAGAGAAATGTCTATTGAAGTTCTTCTATTAGTCCAGAATGGCGTTTTAGGTCAATTTTGCTTTTTGACTTTTAATTTTTGGAATTTCACATCCGCACTAATATTGTTATCTTTGTCTGTTGTAACTATGAGGACTTCTTCAAGTTTTTTCAGATCAGCGCCAGGTTTTATCTCTATATTCATGAAAAAATTATCCTCCCCTTTTTCTATGCGAACTACCTCCCCTACAATCCTACCTTGTTGAAATATGCCGCCAAGACCTGATGATATTAATATATCCCCTATCTGTATATCGTCTTCATGTCTTACATATTTTAATGTGAGTCTGTCAGTGCCATTGCCTTCTGCTATGCCTTTGGTCCTGGTTCTCTGCACAACAACATCAATAGTACAGCGTGGATCTGTAACAAGAAGCGCCGTTGAGGTTGTTGGCTGCACATCTATTACACGGCCAGCAATGCCAAGCGGTGTGACAATGGCCATATCTCGCCTAATTTCGTCAGATAGGCCTTTATTGAGAGTTACAGTTCTTATCCATCCAGAGCTTTCAATCCCTATGACATTGGCTGCAACAGATGGCGCGGCTACTTCTTGTTTGAAGGCCAGCAACTCCTTTAATCTATTATTTAAAAAAAGAGCCTCTTTTAATTGATTGTTTTCTTGTTTGAGTTCATCCACATCATTTTTTAGCGAAACATTTTCCCTGTTGACATTTATGAGATATATATAGGATGTCCATACACTTCTTATTCCTTTTATTGCGGAGGCAATGCCATATTGGAAAGGCGTGCTTATAACAGAGATGACCTTCCCTGTAATCAGGGAGCCGCCTATGCCTTTTGTATTTGTGGAGACTATGTGGAGCGCAAAAAGGCACAGCACAGCAGATATTATGATGAGTCTATGTTTTTTTAGAAAAGTTGCCATGAGGTTAATTTTAGATTTACGATTTTGGATTTAAGATTTGGGATTTTAAATTGTAATTCGTAAATCGCAATTCGTAAATTTTTACGATGGCAAAGATACCTCTTTTAAAAGCTTGATTTCATCAAGAATCTTACCTGCGCCGCGGACTACACAAGTCAACGGATCCTCAGCTATTGTTACAGGCAGTGTGATCTCCTCTCTTAGGATTATATCAAGGTTTCGTAGCAGCGCCCCTCCGCCGGCGAGCACAACCCCTTTATCTACAAGGTCTGCCGCAAGGCCCGGCGGAGTTCTTTCCAGCACAGATTTTACCTCATCTATTATGGCGGAGATCGGTTCTGTAAGCGCTTCCCGTACCTCTTCACTGCCTATCTCCATTGTTGTTGGTATGCCTGTCACCAGATTTCTCCCCTTTATCTCCATTATTTTTCTTTCTTCACCAGGCAGAGCCAGTCCAAGATTTATCTTGATTGCCTCTGCTGCCTCTGTGCCGATGAAAAGGTTATGTTTTCTTTTTATGTATTGAATGATTGCCTCATCCATCTTATCTCCGCCTATCCTTACTGACATTGATTGCACTATCCCTGCAAGAGATATGACAGCAACCTCCGTGGTTCCTCCCCCCAAATCCACTATCATATTCCCTGATGGTTCTGTTATAGGCAGGCCTGCGCCAATTGCTGCTGCCATTGGTTCCTCAACAAGATAAACCTCATTTGCGCCTGCTGAAAGCGCAGATTCCCTGACAGCCCTCTGTTCTACTTGTGTGATTCCCGAAGGTATGCAAATTATTATTCTTGGTCTAATCCCAAATCTCCTTTTATGGACATTTCTTATAAAATGCTTCAGCATCTCTTCTGTAACTTCAAAATCAGCTATCACCCCGTCCTTCATTGGTCTTATAGCAGTAATATTGCCAGGGGTTTTGCCTAGCATTAGCTTTGCCTCTTTGCCTACAGCCAGAACCTTTCTTCCACTGCCATCCTTTTTTACAGCAACTACAGAAGGTTCATTGGATACAATCCCTTTGTCTTTTACATAGATAAGCGTGTTTGCGGTACCAAGGTCTATAGCAAGGTCGTTAGAAAACATACCTAAAAAATAATTAAAAACCATACAAGATACTCCTTTGCATATGTGAGATAGCTCGTTTGTGTTTGTTGCGTTTCAGTATCTGCCGCGTCATAATGTTGCAAATAAATTCTTGGACACTTATCCTAACAGATGTGATATGTGTTATCAAGTTCAAATTTTAAATTTTTTAACCAAAACCATATATAGCATGTATGCTGTACCCGAAAAATGCATTTGATTTTTATTTTTCGGGGCAAACGCAAGATTTGAGCCAAAGCCTGCCCCTGAAAGTTTCTATCAGGGGACAAGCCCTTGACAAATTATCTCCTTTGCCTTTAACAAATAGGAGTTTTGTGTTTTGCTTCAACAAAATACATAATTTGTCAAGGGCAAGGAAAAGCCGGCTGGACAAAACGGAGCATACTGTTTTAAGTATAGTAGTCTGCCCATTTATGGGCGCTTTTAAAAACGCCCATAAACTTGTCCCCAAGTGTTTTAATTGTGGATGGGCAAGCTACAAAAACCGCCACGGAGCAGTATTTGGCCAAAGATTGCGTTTGCCAAAAAATGCAACTGCATTTTTTGGGTGTACGACAATCTGTTTGGGGCAAGTTAACAAGCACGATGCTTATTCTAACTGCTTGATTTGGTAGGTGTTATATATTGTGCTTGATAAATCAGTCAGCTACCCTGTAAGGCAGGCAGATTGCTGCAGCATGGTCCATTTTCAGGCTGTTTCAGGTCTTATCTCTTTTTATCATTCCCTCATTCATGCTTCCTGTTCTGTATCCTTGAAGGTCAAGCGTTATATAGGTAAAACCTCGTTCCTTAAAGTCTTTGACAATTAAGTCCCTTATATCTTCATCCAGAAACCTGTGTATTTCAGCAGACGGCACTTCAATTCTGGCTATTTCATTATGGTATCTTACCCTGAACTGGGAAAAGCCTGATTTGCGGAGTATCTCTTCACATTCTTTCACCTTATCCAACCTCTCCTGGGTTATCTTTGTTCCATATGGAAATCTTGACGAAAGGCAGGCAAAGGACGGTTTTCCCCATGTTTCGAGGCTGATAATTCGGCTCAATTCTCTTATCTCAGGTTTTGAAAGGCCTGCTTCAAGAAGCGGACTTCTTACACCAAGCTTTTTTGCGGCCTCTCGCCCTGGTCTATAGTCATCACTGTCGTCAACATTACTTCCGTCTGCCACAAATGCAATGCTCAATTCCTTTGCCTTTTTACTGCATATATCAAAAAGCTCGCTTTTGCAGTAAAAGCATCTTTTATCAGTATTGTCTGCAAAATTCGGCAGTAGGAGTTCGTTTGACTCTACTACAATATGCCTTGCGCCAATTTTTTGGGCCAGCCTCTTTGCCTCCTGAAATTCCCTGTCAGGATAGGTTGGAGAAGTGGCTGTAATGGCCGCCGCCTTATCCCCCAAAACATCAAAGGCAATCTTCAAAAGAAATGTAGAATCAACTCCGCCTGAGAAGGCTACAAGCACGGAGCCCATATCGCTTAAAATTTCTTTTAGCCTTAAAAACTTTGGGTCTTTCTGATTTTCGGTTTTCGATTTTCGATTTTCGATTTTAAATTCGCAATTCGTAAATCGTAAACCGTCAATGTCAATAGATTCTCCTGACTTCTGCAAGTTCACCCCGTTAGACCTCCTTTTTACCCCATTTATCCCCACTTCACATTCCTCCTTCGCACTAACAAAGAGGTTTGCTTTGTTTGGGTCTAACGGGGTTCATATCATCATCCCTTTTAAGACCTTATCATCAACGGGAGAATCAACCTCAAATATCGTTGCCTCACCATTTTGGGAAAGTTTTAAGAATCTTTTCCCATCAGCCTTTTCGCCTGCATATCTTAATATCATCCTTCCTGCCAAAGAGTGCGTTCCATTCTTAACCGGGCCGCATATCATTGCAGTTGGGCCGGCAAAATCTAATGGTTCTAATAAGGTATCACCTGGCTGCACAAGATTTCCAAGTCTTTTATTTTCAGCCTCATCCCTGCCAATCACAATCTTGGTCTCATTATTTAACCTGAAGTGTCTGCCAATCTTCAGGATTTGCAGGTCTTCTGTTGTAACATCTTTTTTATTGTCCAGTAAATCTTTTACCCTTTTTGAGAATATCTTGTCCGTTAAAAGGCAGCCGCCAGACGGGCATGGATAGTTTTGAATATCACACTCCTCTGCAAGGCTTATCTGTGGCTTTCGTGAGCGGCCAACCATGTCTAAAAGTTTTTCCCTGTCTATAATCCCTGCTTTTTCAGGAATGGTTGGGTCAAGATGTTTTGCGCAAAGCGGCCTTACAATAAGCCCGTCAAGCCCGCTTTCTTTTTCTATGGACTTGAACGCATCCTTTCTCTGGCTCATGGGCCTTTGTCCCAGCACCTCGCCTGTTATTACAAAAGACGCCCCAATCTCTCCCATATAATTTTTAGCAAGCCTGTGCATATATATACGGCAGTCCACGCAAGGGTTCATGCCTTGGCCATAGCCGTATTTTGGATTCCTTATAACCTCTATATAATCCAGCCCCTTTTTGAGAACCTTTATTGGGATGCCGAATTCGTTGGCAACTCTGGCTGCTTCATTACTGCATACGCTGCCCCTGCAGCTGCATGTGCAAAATGTAGATGTGAAGTTAAGGGCAACAATCTCAACACCCTGGTCCAGTAAAACCTTGACCGCCAGAGTGGAATCTAATCCTCCTGAAAGAAGCGCTACAGCCTTTTTATTCATGGATAATACCCCCGATTGCCCGAAAATAGAAATTCCAAATCCCAAATTACAAACAAATCACAAATCTCAAATTCCAAATCTCAAACAAATTCAAAATCCCAAATCACAATAACCAAACGGTTTGGAATTTGGAAATTGGTTATTGGAATTTGTTTGTTATTTGGTGCTTGGTTATTGGAATTTGTTTAATTATTGGCGCTTGGTTATTGGAATTTTTATCCTCCTTTGTGAGTTAAAAACTCATGTATGTTTCGTAAGATTATATCTGTTGTTTCATGCAAAAGTCAAACTTTCAAAATCTTGACAAAATTAGCTATTTTGTCAAGGGTCAAATTCAGCTATAGCCGGATTTGGGTAATTGGCATATTACCCGCCCGGTTATAAATGAGCATGTGATTATCTATACGATGTTACCCACTTCTTTTGCCCATCTGTTTCCACGGTAATTGCCCCCAATATGTCTGTTCGTAAAAGCGGTATTTTAAATTCATTGTACCGTTTTAATATTTCCGGATGTGGAAAGCCAAATGGATTCATATAACCGACAGAGACAACCGCAAGCTCAGGTGTAACCCTGTTTAAAAAATCCATTGCAGACGATGTCCTGCTTCCATGGTGGGGAACCTTCAAAACAGTAACACCGGCCGTCACATTCTTGATAACAGAAGCCTCGCCAACGGCTTCTATGTCACCTGTAAAAAGAAAGCTTGCATCTTTATAATCAAGCCTTACCACCAGAGAATTGTTATTTATATCAAGATTGCTTTCCTCAGGCGGGTTAAGAAAATTAACCCTCACACCATTTATATCTAAAGGTGCGGCAGAGGCATTTGTAATAAACTTTGTTATATTGTTTTTGTCAAGAGATTGGAACAATTCTGTAAAGGTATTATCATTTCTAACCATGCCGTTCCATCTGAACTCTTTTGCATGAAATTTTTCTGCGATAAATTTTAAGCCCTTCATGTGATCGGACTGGGGATGGCTTAAGAGCAGATAGTCAATGCTGGTTATCTTTTTTTTCCATAGAAACGGCGCAACAATCCTTTCGCCCACATCAAAATCTTCGTTATAAAAACCGCCGCCGTCTATGAGCATCCTCTTGCCGTATGGGAATTCTACCAGCGCAGAATCTCCCTGTCCGACACTGATAAAGGTGACTTTAAGATTTGAGTTGTAATTGAGATGATAATACCAGTATGAATAATTGCCTATGAGAAAGACTACCACAATAGCAAGGCCGTATTTAAAAAATCTGGCTTTCTTGAATTCCACAATGCAGATTATCAGGAGATAAAATAAAACCGCCTCCAGAATAGTCGGTGTTGTTGTATAGACAGATGCATAGGGGAGCCGGGCAAAGAGCTCTATTATCCATATGGAAACGTTTATAATAATGTCAGCAGGTTTAAGTATTATATGGGCAAGCGATGGACTTATAAACGAGATGAAGCTGGATATAAGCCCCAGAATGACTGCTGCAAAGCCTATTAGTGGAACAGCAATCAGATTTGCCATAATTCCGGTTATGGAAATCCTATGGAAATGATAAGCAATGAAGGGAGCAGTTCCAATGGATGCCGCTATACATACGGAGAGCGGACTCAGCAGATAATTTTTCAATAATTTCCAAGCGGGATGAGGCGGAAAAAGTTGTGAAAGGTCCGGCGCTTGGCTTGGCGCCCATAATGATTGAAATCTTGGCACAAGGTATATCATTGCAAGAACGGCTGCAAATGACAATTGGAACGAGATATCGTAAATAGCCAGCGGCGATATAACAAGGATAATCAATGCCGCAGAGGCAAGTGTATTGTAAAGCCTTTTTCCTCTATCAACAAGGAGCGCGATGATAAAAATAAGCGCCATTATGACAGCCCTCTGTGTTGATACAGAAAAACCGGCAATAATGCCATATAAAAGCACAGGAACGATGCTTGAGGCAGCGGCTATCTTTTTTATATTAAAGGCAAGCATAAGCCTTTCTGACAGTTTCAATGCCTGCAGCATTATCCAGTATGAAGCAAATGCAATAATGCCTATATTAAGGCCTGAAATGGCAAGGATATGGGCTGTGCCGGTAATGCTGAAATTTTCTTTCACATGCTTAGAAATTTCGCCCTGCTCCCCGATAATCAGCGCTTTAATAATCATGGCATTTTCCATTCCTGAGCCTTCAATAAAGTCCCTGATTTTGTCCCTGAACCGCTCAAGCGCCGTCCTTATGCCTTGCTTTTGCTTGCCGCCAAGCACAGCGAGCCCTCTTTCGTTATTAATGTAGCCGATGACGTATATATTTTCTCTTGCAAGATTACCAGCATAATCAAACTCTCCTGGGTTGCCGAAGTTTCTCGGTATGCGCAGTTTGGCAATAAACCTTATACTGTCGCCATATTTAACCTTTACAGACGGGCTTCCTACTGTGACCAGGATTTTTCCTGTTACATGGAGAGTTTTGTCTTTTGTAAAAACCTTTTCTGCATCTACATAAAGCCTTGTCTTATCAGGAAACTTTTCAGGGGCATTGAATAAAACACCTTCAATGCTCATGCCGACAGAGCCATTTTCTTTGGATGGCAAGTTGTTAATTTGCTCAACAACATTTTTTATGTGGTTTTGTGGAATGTGCGGGTTTATCTTCTGCGTGGAGAGTATGCTGCCAAGCAGGAAAAAGATGGTGTATATTAGGATAAAATTATATTTTAACTTTCTTATTATTCCAAATATGAAAATAAGCAGTGAAACTATAAGAAGAGGAAAAGATGGCAGTCCTATCAGCCATTGGTGGGAGGCAGTAATAATGCCGAGAATAAAGAAGATAAGGATTGGAACAAACGGCTGTTTAGCGCTGAAAATGTGGAGTTGAGATTGTTTATCCATCATTGTGCCGCTGCATGAAAATGCGTTTATTTACGATGTTGCTTATTGAATATTCCAATGTGATTCACCTAACGTCATTTTTATAGCCTCTGCAAGAGTTGCAGTAATACCAGGAACTTTTGCAATTTCTTCTGCGGATGCCTGCTTTATCTTTTCGATGCTTTCAAAATGCTTTAGTAAACTATTTCTCTTTGCTTTACCAATGCCGGGGATTTCATCAAGGAGTGATTTTATCTTTCCCCTAAGTTTTTTGTGATAGCCTATGGCAAATCTATGAACATCATCCCTTATTTTCCTGACAAAAAGGTCTGGCGCCGAGCCTTGTCTCAATATTACAGGATCTTTTACATTGGGAAGATAAATCTTTTCTCCTTGTGCTTTCTGACTGCCGCCCCCTGACTCCTTGATTGAAACATGCGGGGGTAACCCCTGCTCCTTTTCCTTCGCAATGGCAGCTATATCAATCCCCTTTATGCCTAATTCATTTATAACTTTAATTGCAATATTCAATTGGCCTTTTCCGCCATCAATTAAAATCAGGTCTGGAAGGAGCGCACCTTTGCTAACCTCTGAAGGCGCTTGTGCATTGGCAGCAACTTTATATCGCCTGGATAGAACTTCATATAACATGCCATAGTCATCCGGTTCCTCAAGAGTTCTTATTTTATAAAGACGGTATTTGTCTTTATTGGGTTTCCCATCTTCAAAAACCACCATAGCGCCTACAGCCATTTTGCCGCTTATGTTAGATATGTCAAAGGCCTCAATTATTTCTGGCTTTTTTCTTAAATGCAGCCTCTTTTGCAGTTCTTGTAACAGAGTTTGTTCTTTCTCCGCTACCGCAACTCTTTTCTTTAATGCCTCTTTTGCATTTACCTCTGCCATGTTTAAGAACTTTAATTTATTGCCTTTTGATGGGAAGAAAAGTCTGACCTTTTTCCCTTTGTTTTCGGAAAGCCAATTCTCAATCGCATCTTTATCTTCCAGTGCAACCGAGGCAATTATCTCATCAGGGATAAATCTATCTCCGCTGTAATATTGGGCGAGGAATGAAGAAACTGCTTCTTCCAGCCAAAAGCTTTGCCTCTGCCCGTGGACCGGCAAAACCGACCCGTTTTGAGGAAATTCCTTACTGTTAAAAAAAAAGTCTCTTGCGCCGCCAAGTCTTCCCTCTCGTATAAACATAGCCTGAATCAACATTCCACCTTCAAACATAATGTGGGCAAAAATATCCCGGTCAATCTTTTCCTGGGATACTACCTTCTGCTCCTCCAATGTTGCTTCTATTGCATTAATCTGGTTTCTTATTTTAGCAGCTTTTTCAAAGGCCATGATATTAGCTGCTTCAATCATATCGGCTTTAAGTTCGGAAAGTAGTTCCCTGCTCTTACCTTCCAGAAACATAATGGTTTTATCAATCAGTTCCTTATAACCTGTTTCTGAAATAAAGCGAACGCAAGGCGCCGAGCATATTCCAAGCTGATAATCCAGACATGCCCGCACCCTATTTCTAAATTCTGACTGGCTGCATGTGCGGAGAAGAAAGAGATTACGGATAAATCTTACAGTCTCCCGCGCCTTTTGCGCCGATGCGTAAGGACCAAAATACTTGTCTACGCAGTCCCCCCGCTTAAAACATGCGGGGGCAGGCTTAAGCTGGGAATGGCTGCCATCCTTTCCTTGCTTACTGCCCCCGATAGAGACATTCGAGGGCAGGCCTGCTGGGACAGGCTTTATTTGTCTGATTATAAGAATCCGCGGAAACTTTTCTGCAAGGGTAAGTTTAATGCTGACATAGGTTTTGTCATCTTTGAGCCGGATATTGTATCGAGGCTTGTATTTTTTTAGAAGGGTATCTTCGAGTATGATTGCCTCTTTCTCATTTGTGGTTATAAGGTATTCTATGTCATGGATTTTTGCGGCAAGAAATTTAATGGTGTGTCGTGTGTCCGAAGTTTCCTGAAAATACGAACGGACCCTATTCCTGATATTTTTTGCCTTGCCTATATATAATACCTCTCCTTTATTCCCCTTCATTAAATATACGCCGGGGGATTGGGGCATATCCTTTAATCTTTCTTGCGTGACCATATTTTAAATTTAACACTTTCTTTTCTGAGTTGCAAACAGACCGTGCCCAGTGGTAAGGTAATCGCCTTGACAATATGATGTTACAAGACTAAATTATAAACATGATTGATTTTGCAGGGAGGTGATTATTTTATGCGGCTTGACCGGTTTACCATAAAATCACAAGAGGCGCTTAATGAGGCGCAATCAATTGCTGAAAAATACCAGCATCAGCAGGTTGATGCAGAGCATGTTTTGCTGGCATTGATTGGCCAGGAGGGCGGCATCGTTAATTCAATCCTTCAAAGGATTGGCGCCAATGTATCTCTGATAAAGAATCAGCTTGAGGAAGCGTTAAAAAAGGCGCCCAAAGTTTCTGGCGCTTCTGAAGGGGTATATTTGTCACCAAGATTGAATAAGATTTTTGACAAGGCATTTGAAGAGGCGCAGAGGCTAAAGGATAATTTTGTATCCACAGAGCATATACTCATTGCAATTGCAGATGAAAAGACAAGCGAGGCTGTCAGGATACTATTAGCGCATGGCGCTGCAAAGGATGCAATATTAAAGGCGATGGCATCGGTAAGAGGCAGTCAACGTGTAACAGACCAGAGCCCTGAAGAAAAATATCAGGCCCTGATGCGATATACAAGGGATTTGGTTGAACTTGCAAGAAAGGGGAAGCTTGACCCTGTTATAGGTCGTGATGACGAGATAAGACGTGTTGTTCAGGTGCTTTCCAGACGGACAAAAAATAATCCGGTTTTGATTGGCGAGGCGGGGGTCGGAAAAACTGCGATTGTGGAGGGTTTGAGCCAGAGGGTTGTATCGGGCGATGTGCCGGAGACTTTGAAAAACAAGAGGCTTCTGGCCCTTGACCTTGGCGCCCTCATTGCAGGCACAAAATATCGTGGCGAATTTGAAGACAGGCTAAAGGCGGTCTTGCGTGAAATAAATGAAGCGCAAGGTGAGGTAATATTATTTATAGATGAACTTCATACCCTGGTTGGCGCAGGGGCTGCCGATGGCGCAATGGATGCGTCTAATATGCTCAAGCCTGCGCTTGCAAGGGGAGAACTCAGATGCGTCGGCGCAACAACATTGGATGAATATAGAAAGCACATTGAAAAAGATGCTGCGTTTGAGAGACGTTTTCAGCCTGTTTATGTCGGTGAGCCTACCGTTGAGGATACAATTTCAATCTTAAGGGGGCTCAAAGAAAAATATGAGGTTCACCATGGGGTGAGAATTGCAGATTCTGCCATTGTTGCAGCGGCTACACTTTCGCACCGTTATATTACAGATAGGTTTCTCCCTGACAAGGCAATTGATTTAATAGATGAGGCTGCCTCCGGGCTTCGGATTGAGATAGACAGCATGCCTACAGAGATAGATGAGATAGAGAGAAGAATTACCCAGCTTGAGATAGAAAGGCAGGCATTGAAGAAGGAAACAGACAAGGCCTCTCTTGAAAGGCTTGAAAAGATAGAAAGGGAGGCGGCAAATCTCAAGGAGGAGAGATCCGGGCTCAAGGCAGGGTGGCATAAGGAAAAAGAAGAGATAGCAAAGATAAGGACAGCTAAACAAAAGATTGAGGATACAAAATTAAAGGCATCTCAAGCTGAAAGGGCAGGTGAACTGGGAAAGGCAGCAGAGCTTAAATATGGCATTCTTATCCAGCTTCAAAAGGAATTGGAACAGGGGCAGAAGAAGTTGGCAGAGATACAAAAGGGTAAGGGTATGCTCAAGGAAGAGGTTGGTTCAGAGGATATTGCAGAGGTTGTATCTAAATGGACAGGCATCCCTGTATCAAAGATGATGGAAGGGGAGCGGGATAAGCTCCTTCAAATGGAGAACAGGCTCAAAAAGAGGATTGTTGGTCAGGACGAGGCCATCAAGGCGGTTTCAAATGCAGTGCGAAGGGCAAGGGCAGGACTTCAGGATATAAACAGGCCTGTAGGTTCTTTTATATTTTTAGGGCCTACAGGCGTGGGTAAGACAGAGACAGCAAGGGCATTGGCAGAATTTCTTTTTGACGATGAGCAGGCAATGGTAAGGATTGACATGAGCGAATTTATGGAAAAACACTCTGTTTCAAGGCTCATTGGCGCGCCGCCTGGCTATGTGGGCTATGAAGAAGGCGGCTATCTTACCGAGGCTGTGCGCAGAAGGCCGTATTCAGTTCTGCTTTTTGATGAGATAGAGAAGGCGCATCCTGAGGTTTTTAATATACTCTTACAGATATTGGATGATGGCAGGCTTACCGACGGTCAGGGACGAACAGTTGATTTTAAGAATGCCGTGATTATTATGACATCGAATATAGGCAGCCAGTATTTGGCTGAGTTTTTGCATTCCCACGCAGAGCGTGGGAATGAGTATGAAGAGATTAAAAGCAGGGTGATGGAGAGCCTTAAGGTTTCATTCAAGCCCGAGTTTTTAAACAGGATTGATGACATAATAATATTTCACCCTTTATCAAAAGGACATATCAAATCTATAGTGGATATACAGCTTGAGCACCTAAAGAAGCTGCTCAAAGAAAAGAAAATTGCCCTCACGCTTACAGATAAAGCAAAGGGGTTTCTGGCAGCACAAGGTTACGATACTGCATACGGCGCAAGGCCGCTTAAGAGGCTTATCCAGCATAAGATTCAGGATCCGCTTGCAACAAAACTTCTGGAGGGTGAATTTAAAGAGGGCGATAATATTGTTGTTGATGAAGATAAGGGAGAACTAAAGTTTGGGCCTGGTTAGCAAATCATGTTTAGAAAGTTTAACCCGAAAAATGCATTTGATTTTTGACAAAACGGAGCATACTGTTTTAAGTATAGTAGCCTGCCCATTTATGGGCGCTTTTAAAATACGCCGATAAATCGGCAGACTACAGTATTTGGCCAAAGATTGCGTTTGCCAAAAAATGCAACTGCATTTTTTGGGTTAATATTTTCTGCGCATTATGGGCTTCACATTGATAAACAGCCCTTGACAAAGATATAATTATAAAATAAATTGGATTTAATTTCTCATCTTGTGTGATTATAGGACAGGAGGCAAACTATGGCGTTGTTAAAATGGGATCCCTTTAAAGATCTGATTACAATCCAGGAAAGAATGAATCGCTTGTTTGACGATACCATTTCAAAGGTAAAGCCTGCCGGTGAAAAATTTGGAGGGGGTTGGTCTCCCCCTGTGGATGTTTACGAAACAGAGGAGCATATCATTCTTAAGGCGGAGCTTCCTGGCATAGATAAGAAGGATATTGAGGTGGAGATAAATGACAATATGCTTGTGTTGAAAGGCGAACGCAGATTTGAAAAAAGTGTTCATGAGGAAAACTATCACAGGATGGAACGTTCTTATGGCAGCTTTCACAGGATTTTTACTCTTCCGTATGTGGTGGATAAGAATGATACTAAGGCAAAATATAATAACGGTGTTTTAGAAATTACACTGCATAAAACCAAAGAACAAAAACCTAAACATATAAAGGTGGAGGCGAAATAAGACCGTGAATCGTGACTGTGAACCGTGTTCGTAAAAAGTCTTTAACGGTCACAGGAAACGGACACGGACAACGACATTTATCATGGATGACAAAGATTTTAAGGTTGTGGATAAAAGAAGATTTGCAGAAACAGGTGAAACACAGGGCATAGGTGAAGAGACTGAAAAGCCGCAGGATGCCGTAAAAACACAAGATGTCCCCTGTATAGATTTTCCCACCTTCATCTTATCTTTGAGCACATCAGCCCTGTTGCACCTCGGTGAGATTCCTGACCCTCAGACTCAAAAAACAACCAAAAACCTTGAGCTTGCCAAGCATACAATAGACATGATTGATATGTTGAAGCAAAAAACCAAAGGGAATCTGGCGGAGGCAGAGGCAAGGCTGATAGATAATATGCTTTACGATTTACGGATGAGATATGTTAATATGGCAAAAGAGAGGCAGAAGAGTGAGGGCTGAAAAAAGTTTTAACCCAAAAAATGCAGTTGCATTTTTTGGGTTAATCTTCATCTTCAACCTATAAACAAGGAGACGATAAAATGGATACTATGGACAACAAGAAAAAATTCGGCATCAAAAGCATAATCATCGTTGCTGCAGCTTCTCTATTAGCAGGGGTTCTGTTGACTGCAAAGTTTGATGTTACGCCGCAGACAGACGCCCAGAGCTTTTGGAAAGAGAAGGGTGAAAAAACAGAGATGCCGCAGCTTGAACCTAACTCGTTTGTAAAATTAGCCAAAGACTTAAACCCCGTTGTGGTTAATATATCTACCACACAGGTGGTAAAGCAAAAACCCATGGTTCCATTTCCTGAATTCAAAAACCCGTTTGAAGATTTTTTTGGAGATGAGTTTAGGTTCTTTGGGGAGGCTCCGGAAAGGGAATTGAAGAGGCAAAGCCTTGGGTCTGGATTTATCATAAACAAAGAAGGCTATATTATTACTAATAATCATGTGATAGAAAATGCAGAAGAGATAGTGGTTGCGCTTTCGGATAAAAAGGAAAAAGAGTACAAGGCAAAGATTGTAGGAAAAGATGCCAGACTTGATGTGGCGCTTATTAAGATTGACGCAAACGGCGACTTGCCTGTTGCGCTGCTTGGGGATTCTGACAAACTTGAGATAGGCGAATGGGTCATGGCTATAGGAAATCCGTTTGGACTCAGTCATACGGTAACCGCCGGCATTGTGAGCGCAAAGGGGCGGGTTATCGGCGCAGGGCCTTATGACAATTTTATTCAGACCGATGCTGCCATCAATCCAGGCAATAGCGGAGGACCTCTCTTTAATCTGAAAGGAGAGGTTATAGGAATAAATACGGCAATAATCGCAGGCGGCCAGGGTGTGGGTTTTGCAACACCCATAAATATGGCAAAAGATATATTGCTCCAATTGAAAGAAAGAGGACGGGTTACGAGAGGGTGGATGGGCGTAAGCATACAGGAGGTTACACCTGACCTTGCCAAATCCTTTGGCCTTAAGGACAGACATGGGGCGCTTGTATCCTCTGTCAACAAAGATGATCCGGCAGATAAGGCAGGAATAAAGGCAGGGGATATTATTGTAGAATTTGACGGAAAAGAGATAAAAGAGGTGAGCGACCTTCCGAGGAGTGTTGCCTCCACTCTTCCCGGTAAAACCGTCAAGGCAAAGGTTATAAGAGACGGCAAGGAGAAGATATTTGCTGTGACTATAGAAAAGATGAAGGAAGACGATGGAGAGATTGCGGCATCTGAGGAGAAAGAAGATAGGTCGCCTGAGAAAAAGTTTGGGCTTTCAGTCCAACCCATAACTCCTGATATAGCAAGGAGGCTTAATATAAAGGATGCAGAAGGCGTGGTGGCGACCCAAGTTAGACCGGACGGCCCTGCTGCAATAGCAGGTATAAAAAGCGGAGATATTATAAAAGAGGTAAACAGGAAAGATATTAAAAACCTGAAGGAATACAAAGAAGCGACAAAGGCTGTTGGCAAAGACGACACCGTGCTTTTCCGTATCATCAGAGGCGGCAATAGCTTTTATGTTGCTATAAAGATGAAAGGTAAAGAATAAGATTACAGTTATCAGTCAATAGTGAACAGTTAACAGTAGAGACAAAAATCTGATAACTGATAATTGATAACTGATTGCTGCTAACTGATATGGGCCAAAATACAAGGGTTGTTGCCATAACAGGCGCCAGCGGTGCGGTATACGGCCTAAGGCTGATACAAGAACTTATTGGAAGGGGAGATGATACAGCGGTCATCATCTCCCCTTCTGGTTTTTTGGTGCTGGGACATGAAACAGGTTTAAGATTAAAAGGCGATAGAGTTGAGATAGAAAAATGGCTTAAGAAATATTTTGGCAGAACCAAAGGGAGAATAAATTATTATCCCGCAGATGATATTTCTTCTTTTCTTAGCAGCGGTTCTTCTTTTGTGCGGGATATGGTTGTATGCCCATGCTCCATGGGGACGCTCGCAAGAATTAGCTGCGGCATATCAGGCAATCTTATTGAGCGTACTGCCGATGTTGTGCTGAAAGAAAAAGGAAGGCTTATCCTTGTGCCAAGAGAGACGCCATTCAATCAAATCCATCTGGAAAATATGCTGAGGCTTTCTAAGGCCGGTGCGCATATTATTCCTGCAATGCCCGGTTTTTACCATCAACCTGAAAAAGTGGAAGACCTTGTTAATTTTATTGTGGGGAAGATTCTGGATGCAATGGGGATTGAGAATAGTCTGTATAAGCGATGGAAGCCTGTGTAATTATAAATTGCAAATCGCAGAATGCAAATTTAACTACTTCTATTTTTGAATTTAAAATTTGCGCTTTTCAATTTGCATTTTCTAATGGAGTCTAGCCGCTTATGTTAGATATAAAATTAGTTAGAGAGAACATTACTGAGGTTGAAAACAGGTTAAAAACACGCGGGGGCGCTATTGACCTTTCAAGGGTAAAGGAACTTGATAAAGAAAGAAGGTCAGCCCTTAATGCTGTTGAGTTATTAAAGGCAAAAAAAAATACTGCCTCTAAAGAAATAGCTCGGCTTAAAAAGGAAAAAGAAGATACAGCCGGTTTGATGGCAGAAATGAAGACTATTTCTGTCCAGATAGATGATATTGATAATGAAGTTGCAAAGCGCGAGCAGGGAATAGAGACATTTTTGCTGCAGATACCTAACCTCCCTCACCAATCAGTCCCTTTGGGCAATACATCAGAAGATAATGTAGAAGTGAAAAGGCATGGAGAAATACCCAAATTCACATTTTTGCCAAGAGAACACAGCGAGATAGGCGACATGCTTGGAATTTTGGATTTTGAAAGGGCTGGTAAACTGGCCGGCGCCAGATTTGCCTTATATAAAGGACATGGCGCGCTTTTGGAGAGGTCGCTTATAAACTTTATGCTGGATATCCATACAAGAGAGAACAGCTATACAGAAGTTCTGCCGCCTTTTATGGTAAACAGGGTTTGTATGACCGGCACAGGCCAGCTTCCAAAGTTTGAGGAAGACCTTTTTAAAATAGAAGGCTGGGAACACTTCCTGATTCCTACAGCCGAGGTGCCGGTAACAAATATATACAGAGATGAGATATTGAAGGAAGACGAATTGCCTTTACGCTATACAGCATATACGCCGTGTTTCAGAAAAGAGGCAGGTTCATACGGCAAAGATGTAAAAGGGCTGATAAGGCAGCATCAGTTCAACAAGGTGGAGCTTGTAAAATTTGCAAAGCCTGAAACATCATACTATGAGTTGGAAAGGCTTACAGAAGACGCAGAGAAAATACTGCAGAGGTTATATCTTCCCTACAGGGTTGTAGCGCTCTGCACAGGGGATTTGGGTTTTGCATCTGCAAAGACATATGACATAGAGGTCTGGCTTCCGGGCCAGGGTAAATACAGGGAAATATCCTCATGCAGTAATTTTGAGGATTTTCAGGCACGGAGAGCGAATATACGTTATAAACCAAAGGATGGGGGAAAGCCGAGATTCGTCCATACGCTCAATGGTTCCGGTCTGGCAGTGGGCAGAACTTTAGTTGCCATACTGGAAAATTATCAGCAGGAGGACGGAAGTGTTGTGGTGCCGGAAGCCATTAGACCGTATATGGGAGGAATTGAGAAAATTGGGCGCAGGGCAAACTGACAGAGGTTGTATTCCGATGGCTCACATTAACCCCATGCATTTGCATTTTCTGCCAAACGCAATTCCCTGATAAAACCCTTCATAGGAGGCAGGCTCTGGTCGAATACTGTAGTTGCCGATTTTAAAACGCCCATTGGGCGCCCAACAGAAGGTTGGGTCGGGCAACTATTATACCTAAAAGAGTATACTCCGTTTTATCCGCACTCAGAGGACACACGCTTTTCCTTGTCCCATGACAGAAACCCTTAGGAGCAGACTTTGGCCTGCCTGTGAATTTCATGACGATTCCAACTGCATTCTTTGAGTAAAAGACATATGCCTGTTTTTGGGGATAGCAGATGATTTCTAATGCCATCAAAAAACTATTGTGGAAGGCTTGCCTCCTCAAAGACGCCCTTTTTAAGCAAAGGCTTTATGCTGAACTAAATGGCATAGCCACATCCCTTGAAGGGGATATATTTATAAAACTTCAAGCAGATGGGATTAGAGAGGCATCTGTTGAAATAACAGAAACGGCTTTAAAGATTCATCAGGGCGCGGTCAAAAGGCCGTTGGCGGAATACTCCATCCCTGCCTCCAAAGAGGCAATAGGGTTTTTCAAAGGATTGGGCATATCAAAAATAGAGATGGATGCAATCCTTGAATCCAATCAGATAATGGATATCCTGAGAGACATATATGCGATGAGAAAGGAAACCTCCATTCTAACAGACGGCTATAAGGCATATTGCGCCGTAACCAGATTTTTCCCCGATTCAGCGCTTCTATCAATTAAATACAGCTACTGCGAGCTTGATTATTCAAAGGCAGTAAGGGGTATTAAAGAAAAAAGCAGGTTTAGGGACCACAGGGTGTTTTTCAGAAAAGCCCCAAGATACGGCATAACAACCGGTCTTGCAGTTATTATGCTTGGGCTTTTATATCCCTGCCTCCCGAAACAACTATCCATAGCCTTATCTATTCTGGCAGGCATTGCAGCAGGGCTTATCACCTTTATAGCCTTGCAGACAATGGGCTCTTTGGAATATGATAAGGAATATCTTGAAAAGAGATTACAGGAGAAGAAGAAATGACGGCCTTGCTCAAAGGCCCTTTATCCAGAGACATCCTGAAACTCGCCTCTCCTGTATTCTTTGGCATACTTTCGCAGACAATTTTCTATGCGGTTGACACTGCCATGCTGGGAAGGGTCGGGGTGGAGGCATTGGCGGCCGCAGGTCTAGGCTGGTTTATTGTATGGATATTCGGCAGCAGTCTTATGGCTGTGGAAATAGGCACGCAGAGCCTTGTGGCAAGGCGGTTTGGAGAAGGAGACTGGGAGGCATGCGGAGGGCTTCTTGACAATACCCTGTTTTTCTCCTTATCATCTGGCTTTGTATTTTCTGCTGCAGGCTATCTGCTTGCCCCGGTGATATTCCCTTTGCTGTCAGATGATATAAAAATTATCCAATATGGAATTGATTATCTGAAATACAGTTTCTTGTCCATATTCTTCTTTCTCATCATTGCCTCATTCAGGGGATTTTTTGACGGCCTTGGTCAAACACATCTCTTTATGAAGGTTGCTATTGTCATGAATATCTCAAATATCATATTTGATTATGCCCTCATCTTCGGGAAATTCGGTTTTCCAAGGCTTGAGGTAAAGGGCGCTGCCATTGCATCTCTTCTCTCTTCCTTAATAGGCGCAGCCTATTTTGTAGGCCTGAGTCTCTCCAGCGGATTTATCAGGCGGTTTAAATATTTAAACAACCATACAACATTTGACCTGCCTGTTTTAAATTCCATCTTAAGGCTTGCCTTTCCGGCAATGATTAGAGTGTTTTTTATAATGGCAGGGCTTACATCCTTTCTCTGGATAGTAGGACAGGCAGGAAATGCGGAGCTTGCCGCAAGCAACATTCTCATGACCCTTTCCTCTTTCACATTTCTAGCTGGTTATGGATTTGCAGTTGCCGCTGCCACCATGGTCAGCCAGAACTTAGGAAAAGGCAATGCGGAAGCTGCGGAAAGATACGGCTGGGAGGCTGTGAAGCTTGGGCTGGTATGCATGGGTTTTTTAGGAATTATATTTATATTATTCCCAGAAATTATGCTTGAGCTCTTTACTGACCAAACTGCTGTCATAGATACCGGCAAAAACATACTTGTCTTATTTGGAATAATACAATTTTTTGATGCTGTAAATCTTATCCTTTCCCATGCGCTTCAGGGCGCCGGCTGCACAAAGTGGGTTATGAAGGCAGAGGGGCTTGTGGTATGGCTTTTGTTTTTACCGGCAGCATATATTTTAAGTGTGTTATTGGGTTTAGGCCTTTATGGCGCATGGATAAGCATGTTTGCATATAGTTTAATTATGGCATTAAGCATGCTGTGGAAATTTAAGGCCGGCAAATGGAAAGCGGCTGAGATATAGAGATAAGGTGTCAGAGGGACAGAGAAACATTCTCTGATTTTTTGATACCATGGTATTATGCAAAGATAATCATATGGCCAGCAATTACAGAACAGAAAGAGACCCTCTGGGCGAGAAAGATGTGCCTATAAATGCCTATTACGGCATCCAGACTTCAAGGGCAATTGAAAACTTTCCCATAAGCGGGATTACTCCAAAAAGGGAATTCATAACAGCCACAGCAATGGTAAAGAAGGCTGCTGCCATTGCCAATATGGCGACAGGCAGTCTCAATAAAAAAATCGGACGGGCTATTGTTAATGCAGCCGATGAAATAATACGAGGGAAATTGCATAACGAATTTGTCGTTGATGTATATCAGGCAGGCGCAGGCACATCGCATAACATGAACATCAACGAGGTTATTGCAAACAGGGCAATAGAGATGCTGGGTGGTAAAAAAGGGAATTATAGGATTGCCCATCCAAACGACCATGTAAATATGTCTCAGTCAACAAATGATACAGTGCCAACCGGCATGAGGATTGCCAGCCTGTTTATGACACACGAATTATTTGCTGAATTAAGGCTTTTGGAAAATACACTCACAGCCAAGGCAAAAGAGTTTGACGGCATTATTAAATCGGGACGGACCCATCTTCAGGACGCAGTCCCCATAAGGCTTGGACAGGAGTTTCGCGCCTATGGCAAAACAATTGCAAAGGCGATAAAAAGAAATGAAGATGCAGCAGATGACTTAAAGGAGCTCGGCATCGGAGCTACGGCGGCAGGCACAGGCATAAACACGCATCCTGCATATAGAAAGAATGTTATAAAGGCGTTAAAAGATATTACAGGGATAAAGGATTTAAGACCTGCTTATGATATGCTTGAGGCAATAAACAGCATGGCTGATTTCGTAAATCTGTCCTCGGCATTAAGAGGCCTTGCCATAGAACTTATACGGATTGCAAACGACATGCGTCTTTTAAGCTCAGGCCCGCGAACAGGTTTTGCAGAGATAACCCTGCCTCCTGTCCAGCCTGGCTCATCCATCATGCCGGGCAAGGTTAATCCTGTCATGGCTGAGATGCTGAATATGGCCTGCTTTCAGGTTATGGGCAATGATTTGACTATTGCAATGGCGGCGCAGGCAGGACAGCTTGAACTTAATGTGATGACGCCTGTGATAAATTACAATCTGTTTCAGTCTCTGGAGATTCTTAAAAATAGTGTAAAGGCATTTACAGACAGGTGTCTAAAAGGTATAAAGGCAAATAAGACAAGATGCCGGGAGATGGCAGAAAAGAGCGCAGGCATTGCAACTGTTTTAAATCCGTTTATTGGCTATCAGGCGGCGGCATCTGTTGCAAAAGAATCAGTGGCAACAGGGAAGACTATCAGGGAGATAGTGTTTGAAAAAGGCATCCTTTGCTCAAAGGAGATAGAAAAGATATTGGATCCAATGGCTATGACAAGGCCGAGGGTTGTCAGAAAAAAGTAGCAAAGCATCAAAGTAAAAATAGACAGAAGAACAGGTTAATAAAATCCCAAATCTTTTTCTAAGCCTAAGCCTCAGCCTAAGCCTAAACTTTAATATGGCAAACTAATCAGAATAAAATTCTCTGAAATTCTATGGACGGCACATATGATGATTAAAGCATACAATTCCCTCTCTGATTTTCTAAAAAATAAATTCGGCTGCAAGGTCTTCAAGGTCTCTTTAAATGCAGGCCTCACCTGCCCAAACAGGGACGGCGCAAAAGGCAAAGGCGGATGTATTTATTGCAGCTCTGAACCCATGATGCCTTTGAATTACGACCATAAAATGGGGATAAGAGAGCAGCTTTGTCAGGGCATTGAATATATAAAACAAAGGCATAATGCGGAAAAATTTATTGCCTATTTCCAGACAAACACAAATACATATGCGCCGGTTTCAAAGCTAAAAAAGTTTTATGAAGATGCGATAGCTCATCCTGATGTTGTTGGTCTGGCTGTTTCAACAAGGCCTGACTGTGTGAATCATGAGATTTTAGATTTACTGGCAAAACTTGCAAAAGAAAAATTTCTCTGGCTTGAAATGGGGCTTCAATCATCCAACAACAAAACCCTTGAGCTGATAAACAGGTGTCATACTGCTGATAATTTTGCCGATGCTGTAAAAATGGCTAATGAGAGAGGCATCCGTGTATGCGCCCATGTAATCCTAGGCCTTCCCGGAGAGACCAAAGAGGAGATGCTTGCAACAGCTCGCTTTCTGGCCAATCTTAATATATGGGGCGTAAAACTGCATCACCTTCACATACACAAAGGCACTAAACTTGAAGAGATGTATATGAGGCAGGAAACCAAACCCCTTGAGCTTGAGGAGTATGCGAATCTGGCCGTAGATTTTTTACAGGAGATTCCAGAGGATGTTATCATACACAGGCTTTGCGGCGATACATCCAGAAGATTTCTGGTTGCCCCTGACTGGAGCATAAATAAATTTGTAATACTTGATAACATTCATAAAATCCTGAAACAGCGAAACAGTTATCAGGGAATAAAAATGAAAGTGCATTGTGAACTGCAAACAGTTAACAGTTTACATATTATATCAAAGGAGATACTATGAATTTACGAATTACGATTTACGAATTACGATTTAAAATCTTTAAAATCTGAAATCGTAAATCTACAATCGTAAATCTTTCATGGGAGGTTTTCATGTCTGACCCACGGGTAATCAAGCTTGCAGATATTTTGGTTAACTATTCCCTCAAGGTAAAACGGGGGGAAAGGGTTCTCATCAACGTATCTTCAGAACTTGCAAAACCGCTTGTCCTGGAGGTGTATAAAAATGTGTTGAAGGCCGGCGGCCATGCAACGGTAAATATTGCATTTGAGGAGACAGCAAATATCTTTTATACTCTGGCCGCAAAAGAACAGCTTTTGGACTTTCCCAAGGCGAAGTTCTTTGAGGCAAAAGGCGCTGACTGCGTTGTCCATATAAGGGCATCGCAAAATAAAAAGGCTCTCTCTAATGTTGACTCAAAGGCAATCAGCATGCGAAGCAAGGTCTTAATGCCCATTCAAGAAGAGATTGTCAATAAGAAGCGGTGGGTGCTCTGCAATTTTCCTACAAATGCCTTGGCACAGGAGACTGATATGTCGCTGGAAGAATATGAAGATTTTCTCTATGGCGCAACCAATATAGACTGGGAAAAGGTCAAAAAAGAGGAGATGAAACTTAAGCGGGTTCTGGATAAAGGAAAGATTGTAAGGATAGTCGGCAAGGACACGGATTTGAGTATGAGCATTAAAGGGAGAAAGGCCATCCCATGCTTCGGAGAAAGGAATATGCCGGACGGCGAGGTGTTTTTGTCTCCCATAGAAAACTCGGCAGAAGGTAAAATCTACTACGACCTGCCTGCCATATATCAGGGAAAAGAGGTTTTAGGGATTCATCTTAAATTCAATGAAGGCAAGGTGGTTGAAGCATCGGCTGAAAAAAATGAGAAGTTCCTCATTGCAATGCTTGATACAGACAAAGGGGGGCGGTATCTTGGCGAATTAGGCATCGGCACAAACTACGGCATAAGGCATTTTTCCAAGGATATACTCTTTGATGAAAAAATCGGCGGCACGGTTCATCTGGCTGTGGGCAGGTCATACAAGGACGCTGGCGGCAAAAATGAGTCTGCAATCCACTGGGACATGATAAAGGACTTGCGAAACGGCGGGACGATTTATGTGGACGGAAGACTTATTCAGAAAAACGGGAGGTTTTGCTATTAGTAAAATCGCCAACCTCAGTTACAGCTTTCACAATGTCCATGGGCTTAAAGGGTTTCAACAGATACTTAACCCCTGTCTCATTTAAAAACATAAATGTTTCCCTGTCGTCATTTCCCGTTATAAACAATACCCTCTGTTTCATGGACGGTATCTTTTCTATGAGTTTCCTGTAAAATTCTATTCCGCTCATTACAGGCATATCAATATCGCTTATTATAATGTCGTATTCCTTGCTATATGCCATCTTCAATCCTCCCGCACCACTGCTGGCAGCATCAACCTCATAACCCTCTTTGCCAAATATGATTGCAAGAAGTTCAAGGATAATATGCTCATCATCTATTATAAGAATACGCTTTCCCATTATGATATTACCTCCTGCAAACAGGCTGTGATTTCAAATATTCTTTTGTATTAACTTTTCTGCCATAGTACCTCCTTATACTGCTTTTAACCCCGAAGGTTTCTTGAGCTTGAATTTCAGTTCGCCGTGCGGCCATTCTTCAAACTTTTCAAATGAAGCAAGTCCGTATCTTTCAAGAGAAGCCATACTTGATTTAAGCTTCTTGAGCGCCGTTAATCTCCTCCCTATCTTTTCTATTTCTCTAAAGTTTATTTTGCACGAGACATCAATATCGTCCGCGCTTGCAAGGAGCAGTATGTATAGCTTTAATTCTCCATTTGACAGAAGGTGAAAAAAGTCTGAATTGCTGAGATATCTTAAAAACTCCACCTTGTCCATAAATATAGCTTCCCCTTTTTGTCCTGAAAATGTGTTGAGGCCGACATGGTTAAGCACTGTTAAAACCGTGCCTACTGTAGGCACGAATTTATTCGTGCAGTCGCCCATTCTCATGCCCATTTGTGAGCCAACGGCTCGTGTGGGTTTGTCCTGATAAAAGGATATAATCATGCTCAACGAGCCGCCGAATCGGTATCAAAATAGGATAAATAATCTATATTGTCAAGAAAAAAGGATGATATGAATTGGAATGCATTTGAGTTGACCCTTGACAAATTATATGTTTTGCTATAAGCAAAACATGAAAGACTGCTCAGATGGAAAATGGAGCAGATAATTTGTCAAGGGAGAAAGGGGATATTTTAAGTTCCTATGGCGATAAAGGAAAAGATAGGTAAAAGACTGCGGGAGATAAGGTTTTCTAAAGGGCTTACCCAGAAGACTATGGCTCAAATGGCAGGGGTAGACTACACATACATAGGAAAAATAGAACGCGCTGAACAACTTCCATCCCTCGGGGTTCTTATAAAGATATCTGAAGCTCTTTCGTTGCCGCTTGACCGTTTCATTATGGATGAGTCAACCTTGAGGTTGATTAATCTCCTGCCAGGAGAGGGTTACAGAGTAGTTCGGAAAAAAGAAATCTGGGATCTCTTGAAAGCGCTGGAAGATATCCACGAGGAAGATATCCCTCTTCTCATAGAGATAGTCAGTGTCCTGAAAAAGCATCGGGAGAAAAGGGAGAGGCTGCCCATGGTAGCTGAACCACCTGAAGCATACAGGAAACGGAAGAAGTAAGAAACCACAGATAATTTACCCAAAAATAGATTTTTGGGTAAACTGGCAAGTCCTTGACAGACGTTTCACCTGTCAAGGGCAAGTTGCCTGTTAGACAACACACCCCTAAATCCCCTCTCGAGAGGGGACTAAAGGGGTGTGTTATTTACGACGAGCCGTATGTTCACCGATTTGGAGCAAGCAGACCGTGTCGGCGTAAAAACAAACGGCAACACGGTTGCCTCGCTCCAAATCGCAGGTTTGTAAAATAGCGAGTGTTTCAATCGCTATTTTACGGTTTAAAACAATGAATAATAGCTATGATGTTATCATAGTTGGCGCAGGGCCTGCCGGTATATTTGCGGCGCTTGAACTTATTTCAGCCAAGAAGAATCTAAAAATTCTTCTTCTGGAAAAGGGAGACGATTTGCCTGATAGAAAACCCAACGACATCTTTCAGGGCTGGGGCGGGGCAGGCACATTCAGCGACGGCAAGCTCAATTTATCAGCAGCCGTTGGAGGATTTTTAAACGAGTATATTAGAGAAGACGAACTTGAATCCCTGATAACTTATGTTGATAAAATTTTTCTAAAATATGGCGCCCCTGATGAACTGCACGGCACAAACGAAGAAGAGGTAAAAAGGCTGGAAGAGATATCGGCAAGAAACGGCTTAAGACTTCTCCCTTTTAAAATAAGGCACCTCGGCACAGACAGGTGCTTTTCCCTTCTAAAAAATCTAAGACAAGAAATAAACACAAAGATTGACATTCAATTCAACGCCGAAGCAGTTGAGATATTTAAGCAAGACCATAAAGCAGCCGGTGTGAAGACCGGTGACGGCAGAGAGTTTCTATGAGATTTTATCATTCTTGCACCGGGCAGGAGCGGTTCGTACTGGCTGAGCGGGGAATCAAAAAAACTCTGTCTTTCCACCGGCAATAACCCTGTGGATATAGGCGTAAGGGTTGAGGTGCCCGCATCCATCATGAGGCCTGTAACTGATGTGATGCATGAGGCAAAACTCCTCTTTTATTCCAAGCGGTTTGACGACTTGGTAAGGACATTTTGCATGAATCCTTACGGTGTTGTGGTAAAAGAAAAACACAAAGATTTCTGCACAGTCAACGGTCACAGCTTTTCTACAAAAAAGACCAACAACACAAACTTTGCAATCCTTGCCTCCACAACATTTACCGAGCCGTTTCATGAGCCGATTGCCTATGGCCAGTATATTGCAAAACTTGTCAATCTCCTCGGCGAAGGCATTATTGTTCAGAGACTCGGAGACCTGCTGCAAGGCAGAAGGTCTACGCCTGACAGGATAAAAAAAGGGAGCGTCAAACCGACACTGGCAGATACAACACCCGGCGACCTTTCCTTTGCAATCCCTTACCGCTACATATCAGACATCCTTGAAATGCTTGAGGCCCTTGATAAAATTGTGCCAGGTGTTTATTCAACATCTACCCTCCTCTACGGCGCAGAGGTAAAGTTCTATTCAATGAGGCTCAAACTTACAAATAATCTTGAAACAGAGGTTAAAAATTTGTTTGCAGCAGGCGATGGCGCAGGCATTACCAGAGGGATTATCCATGCGGCAGTGTCCGGAGTTGTTGCGGCAAGAGAGATATTGAAGAGAACGGCATAGCTGTTCTTATTCAACAACAGTCGCCGAAAAAACCTATTGCCTCCACATATCAAAAGTAGTATAGATTCATATGCTGAGAAATGAACGACAAGCACACGGTTTCAAGTTTGAAGATTGGCTGAAAAAAATCTTCTTTGATATTTACTACACCAGCGAATGGGATATTCCTGAAAAACTGAATCCTAATCCAAAAGGCGGCCCAATCTCTATAAAAACAGCAAAATGGAGAGGTTCGGTATATTTTTGAGACGCTTTAAGACAATTTCAGATTCAGCAGCAATTTACCCTTATAGTCGGTTTTTGGAAAAGTGAAGCCAATAAAAAGAAAATTGTGAAAATAGTGGAGGCTGTTATTTCTCCTGATAAGTGGAAAAAGATATGGAAGCCTCTGACCGCAGAAAACATAAGGGAATTGGACAGTCTTATAAAAGATAGAAGCATATCACCGGAGGCTGCCCGCAAACGTATACAGGAAAAATTATCAGAATTAAGGAATAAAAAACCGACTATTATCACCTTAAATCCAAAGATAGATTCAAAGGCTCAGAGACGGTTGCAATGTTCTTTCAGTTTTACTAACTTGTTTATATACTTGGTTGGGATTGATATTGATGGTGTTGAAGAGGATGCTGTCTTTTTACTGTGGGGAGAGGAACTAACACCGCCAGATTTTTAATATGCTTTCCGAATATCTCGTCTAAAACATCAACCCATAAATCGTATTGAATTTGTTGTTTGGTAAATGCCTTAAAAATCCCTGCAATATCTTCTTCCGTATTTTTATCAAGTCTTGGAATCAACAACTGCCCAAGACTTGACTTTGAAATGCTCACAGTTCCGACACCATGAGAGATCAGTCTTATTAATCGCTGTTCATATGAACTTGCCATCCATGAAGTTATATACCACGGGTCCACCCCTTGTTGTGGAGTCAAGATATGTATCCAATCATCTGCCTGTACATCATTATCCCCATCAAAAACAGCTACCCGCCCGCAGCATCCCACCCCAACCCTGACAAAAAGTATTTCTCCATTGTTTATTTTAGCCTTTATAGAAAATGAAGAATTATCCGCATCAATAAAATTTCTTGCTTTATCCAAGTCAAGCCCTGTAACCGGCAGAAAGTTTTTTGCAACGATTAATTGACAGCTTCGGTTTTTGGGCTTGGAGTCAAAAATTCTATCTTTCCCATACTTCACAAAACCCGTTCTCAATTTTACAAGTTCCCCAAGACAGACCCAATCCGGTTTTTTACAGAGTTGTCTCATTTTAATAAATGCCAAATTTTCCGGCCGCCAATCTTCTGTATTGATAAGCTCTGCCTGTTTAATGGAATTCTTGTTTTTATTCTTAACCACATTTACAGCTTCAGAAAAATTGCCTCCATGAAAAACTGCATATTTAACAAAATTGCTGCTATTGGCATTTCCCCGATTACTACCTTCGGGGACAAGTTTCTCGCCGCTTATAATTACGCACTTGGAAGAAGTTTTCTTGAAGGTGTTTCTTGGCAGGCTGACGATGGAATATATTACTGTGTTTGACGCCAGCCAATCTCTTACATATTTATGCGGTCTGGCTGACAAAATACCTTCCGGCAGTATAATAGAAAATTTCCCACCTCTCTTAAGCAGGCGAACAAACAGTTCAAGAAAAAGTATTTCTACTGCCTGCCTTTTTTTTTCGAAACCAAGACGATAGTTGTTGAGAATATATTTATCTGTTACGAGATTATCTTGGGCGCTAAAGGGAGGATTGCCTACTGCAAAATCAAATGAACCTTCCTGCGGCAACAGCGCCTCAAGTGCATTGCCTGCAATAAAAATACCTTCAGGGATTTGAGGTTTTACAGAATTTATGTGTTCAGAATCTATATCACACCCAAAAAATTCAAACCCAAGCACTTTTTCTTTTGCTGCCTTTAAAAATACGCCGTCTCCGCAACTTGGGTCTATTATTCTGGCATTTTGATTAGTTTTGTTGCCCCAGATAAGCTCAAGCATTCCTGATGCTATATCAAGAGGTGTAAAAAATTGCTCAAGGCGTTTTTCTTTATCGTTCAAAAAAGAGAGTTGTTTTAATGCGGCATAACTGCCCAAGGCATCTCTGATAAGCACAGGGGCTTCTATTGGATACTCGTAAAAAATTTTTTTTATATCCTCAGGGATTTTTCCGGAAAGAATTTCAAGTTCTTCTTCATCAGCGCCTAACTTTTTGGCAATATTTTTGAGAAGATGCTCTGAGGGAATAGATTTGCCGCGCTCTATATGGCTTATGTAGGTATAATTTATTTTTAAAAGGGTTGAGAGTTTTTTTATGCTCAGCCCTTTTCCCAATCTTAAACTTCTTATTTTTTGTCCTAACTCTTCCATCTTGAAAAATTATCTATCATAGGTTGATAAACTATGTCAACCCAAAAAGGAAAGAAAAAGGGGGGGCGACTCCGCTTTACTTATCAACAGCAGGTATTTTGAGCATCCCCGCATCCGCAGGAAGGCTCGCCTCCGGTAATCATGCCGTTTACGAGAAGGAAAGAGGGTCAGGCCTACTTTCTTGCCATTACGACATATATTGACCTCAAAAGACATCCTCGATATGGCATCGCAGAAAAAGATTGTGAACGTGGCGCAGAAGGGCGTGATTGTGTTGAGGAACCTTTTTATCATTCCCCAAAAATCAAAGTCTATTTTTGGGATTCTTGACGCGCTTTACTTTTTATGCTAAAAGTAAAGCAAGGTTGAAGGAGGCTAAAATATGCAGACCGTAAGGCTCAGTTCTAAAAACCAAATAGTGATTCCTAAAGAAGACAGGGAGGCAATGCACGTAAAGGCAAATGACAAGCTTTTGGTTGTGGTAAAAGATAATGTTACCATAATCCTTCCCAAACCAAAAAAATATAGCGAAGCGCTTGCCGGCATCGGCAAGGGGATTTATAAGAAAGGGCATATAAAAGAGGAGCGTCTTTCTTGGTAGCAATACCAGCCCTTGATAAATTTCTCAAAGGGCGCCGCAATATTTTTATAGATACCAACCTGTGTATCTATTATGTTGAAAAACACCCGCGCTATTATCCTTTGTGCGATAAGATATTTTAAGGATATTGAGTCCGGCCGCATCAGGGCATCAACCTCAACCCTGTCACTATTGGAAATTCTTGTTCAGCCATACCGCCTGAAGAATGAAAGCCTTGTTCTCAAGTTTTATTCACTCCTGACTACCTACCCCAATCTTATCTGGATTGATTTGACGCTGAACATTGCCGACCTTGCGGCAAGGCTTCGCGCAGAATATAATCTTAAAACCCCTGACTCAATACAGGCAGCATCCGCCATTGCCTCCGGCGCCTCTGGTTTTATATGTAATGACAATATTTTTAAGAAAAACCAAAAAACCCAAAAACAAAAAACCCTTGACAAGAAGATTGAAATTCATTAAAGTAGACTATTCAAAATTATATTATTAAAAAGCAGGGGCGATTATGAAGACTGAATTTGTGAAATCACAAGATAATACCAAGTGGCATATCGTGGATGCCAAGGGGAAAATCCTCGGCAGGCTGGCGTCACATATAGCTACTGTGCTTAGAGGGAAACACAAACCCACCTATACGCCATTTATGGACACAGGAGATTTTGTGGTAGTTGTAAATGCCGAAAAAATAGCAGTAACCGGCAAAAAACTCACAGACAAGATATACTATCATCACAGTATGTATCCAAATGGGCTAAAGGCAGAACCGCTGGGAAAGCGTCTAACAAGAAAACCGGAAGATGTAGTAACACATGCGGTTTGGGGTATGCTTCCAAAGGGGAGCCTCGGCCGGGATATGATAAAGAAACTTAAGGTCTATGTCGGTGAAAACCATCCGCATCAGGCTCAAAGACCTGAAAAAATGGCAATCTGAAATAATTATGATTAAATCTGTGTAACCACTTGGAAGAAGGAGTAATTCATGACAGAAGCAACTTATCAAGCAGTAGGGAGAAGAAAAACATCGGTGGCACGGATTCGTTTAATGCCAGGAAACGGCAAGATAATAATAAACGATCAACCAATGGATGATTATTTCAGCAGAGAGACACTTAAGATGATTGTCAAACAGCCTTTGGATGCAACAAAGACTTTAACCAAATTTGATATATATGCGAATGTATACGGCGGCGGTATAACCGGCCAGGCAGGCGCAATCAGACTTGGTATTACAAGGGCGCTTTTAGAGCAAAGCCCTGATAGCAGACTGACGCTCAAAAAAGCAGGATATGTTACCAGAGACCCAAGAATGAAGGAAAGGAAGAAATACGGCCAGAAGGGCGCAAGAAAGAGATTCCAGTTCTCAAAGAGGTAATATTGGAATTGATATTGTCTACAAAAAAGGGAAGGCCTTCTGGCCTTCCCTTTTTCTTTTCCCAAGCATGTAATGGCTACTTGAGATTAGCATTGTGAAAAGTCGTACTTTTAACGGCAAAGTAAAAAGACCCGGATGAAAGGCGGTTGTAGTTTGCCGATTTATCGGCGTCTTAAACTTATCCTTGCAATCTTTAAGCAAGGATGCGCCCAATAAATTGGGCAACTGCAAAGTATGCTGAGCCAAGAAACCGCAGCGAACACAGCGGTTCCCTAATTTAGTCCGAAACAGGCTCAGCAGATAATTTTTTTACGAAGTTGTGAAGGATAGATTATGATAAAGGTCGCAATATTTGGCGGAAGTGGTTATACAGGTTTTGAGCTTTTAAGGATTTTGGGAAACCACCATTTTGTGGAAGTGCTTACCATAACCTCGCGACAGCACAAGGGGTGCAAGATTGAAGAGGTCTTCCCTGGCCTAAACAGGCTTTCTAAACTGGCATTTGAAGACCATGCAAACTCTACCTCACTTCAAAAGGCAGATATTATCTTCTCAGCCCTTCCTCACCATACGTCAATGGAAATAGTGCCAAACCTCATTAAAAATGGGAAAAGGGTTATAGATTTAAGCGCAGATTTCCGTCTCAAGGATGCAGATATCTATGAGGCATGGTATGGCAAGCATATAGCAAAAGGACTATTGAAAAAGGCTGTTTACGGCCTTTCAGAGCTTTACCGGGACAAGATAAAACATGCAGAATTAATTGCAAACCCTGGCTGCTATCCAACTGGCGCAATACTCGCTCTGGCGCCTCTTTTAAAGGCAGGCATTATAGACACCGATGGTATTATTATAGATTCAAAAAGCGGTATTTCAGGCGCTGGAAGGGCAGCATCTTTGGATACATCATTTGCGGAAGTAAATGAAGGATTCAAGGCATACAAAGTGGGCGAACATCGCCATATGCCTGAGATCGAACAGGAAATAAGTTTAATTGCCGGAAAAGATATAAAAATAACATTTACACCGCATCTTTTACCTGTCAACAGGGGCATATTAAGCACGATATATACATCGATCAAAAGTCAAAAGCCTGCCCCGGCAGTCAGTAAGCAGGGGTCAAAAGCCCAGGGTCAAAAGGAAATGGTTTTTGATACTTATAAAAAATATTACAACGGTGAGTTTTTTGTCCGCATCCTGCCGGATGGAATTTATCCGAATATATCACAGGTGAAGGGTTCTAATTTCTGCGACATAGGATTCAAGGTAGATGAGCGGACAGGCCGTTTGATTGTCATCACAGCAATTGACAACCTAGTCAAGGGGGCATCGGGTCAGGCTGTTCAGAATATGAATATAATGCTGGGCATTCCTGAAACAACCGGTCTTGTTATGCCGCCATTGTCTGTGTAACGGTCTGCTGTAAAAATCAATATTTTTGGGGTCTGTGGTAATGTCAATACCTATGTGTAAATTCATTCAGAGGGTTATTCTCCCAGTTGACATTCAAATAGTGAAAAACAGCAAAGACAATCCTTTCAACACTCTCCCTATTGGTAAACACCCCTATAGGCCGTGTCCTTCGTCT